>JAXFTO010000144.1:0-2946 GCA_034176745.1 Bariatricus sp.
GGAGCCGGAATCGGAGGAGTCCTATCTGATATCTGGGGTATAAAAACGATTTTGGTCTCCACAGTACTCTTAACTTTCGTTATTGTAATGATGGTTAAGGAGTACCGGTAAATTCTTTAGAGAGAGGCAAGACTTTAAAAAAAGGAGAAATATCAATGAACATGATAAATATTCAAAATCTGACACGCGATTATGGTGCCGGAAAGGGAATCTTCGATGTGTCTTTTGAGGTAGCGAAGGGAGAAGTTTTCGGTTTTCTTGGTCCAAATGGTGCCGGAAAAACGACAACCATCCGTCATCTCATGGGCTTTGTTAAGCCCCAATCCGGTAACTGTCAGATTAACGGTCTAAACTGTTGGAAGGATCGTGATAAAATACAGGAACAGCTTGGTTACATACCGGGAGAGATCAGCTTCTTTGATGACATGAGTGGAAAAGAATTTTTGAAATTCGCAGCGGACTACCGGAAAATCGGAAATAACAACCGGATGCAGGAAATGATAGATCGGTTTGAGCTTAATCCAAGAGGCAAAATCAAAAAAATGAGTAAGGGCATGAAGCAGAAGCTGGGCATTGTTGCCGCATTCATGCATGATCCGGACATTCTGGTTCTGGACGAGCCTACCAGCGGTCTGGATCCGCTGATGCAGAACCGCTTTATTGAGTTGCTTGCAGAAGAAAAGAAAAAAGGTAAAACGATTCTATTATCCAGCCATATGTTTGAGGAAGTGGAGCGTACCTGTGACCGTATCGGAATCATCCGTGCCGGAAAGCTTGTAACAGTTGATTCTGTGGAAATATTAAGGGAGCGCCATATGCACACCTACACGGTTACACTTGACACACCGGAGATGGCACACGCGTTTTCGAAAGACTTCGGCGGCACCTGCAATGGTGTAAATGTTACAGTTTCTTCTAAACAGAGCCTTGAAACTATTTTTATGAATTATTACGGAGGTGAGCAGGATGCTTAATCTGACCTTATATAAAAGAGAAATGAAGGGCAGTTTGAAATTGCTGATCATTTTCGGTGCTATTATTACCATGTATGTTTCTATTATTATCAGTATGTATGATCCGCAAATGATGGCTACATTAGATAGTTTTTATGAGGTGATGCCGGAACTGATGGCTTCCGTCGGTATGAGCGCCGGGGCGACAAGCCTGATTGGGTTTATGATTTCTTATCTCTATGGCTTTATCCTATTGATTTTCCCAATGGTGTTCAGCATTTTGCGTGGAAATGCACTGGTAGCAAAATATGTAGACAGAGGATCTATGGTAACTCTTGTGGCCGCCCCGGTAAAGCGCAGAACAATCGCCATGACACAAATGTCCGTACTGGTCAGCGGTATTTTACTTCTTGTTATCTATGCAACCGGTCTGGAGCTGCTGATTGCACAAAACAGTTTTCCGGGTGAGCTGGCTGTATCGGAACTTCTGAAGCTGAATGCAGCGCTTCTGTGTCTGCAGCTGTTTATCGGAAGTATCTGTTTCCTTGCCTCCTGCATCTTTTCTGACACGAAATACAGCATTGCATTTGGTGCCGGAATTCCTGCTCTGATGTATGTACTTCAAATGCTGGCAAATGTAGGGGAAAAAGCAGAAAAGATAAAATACTGCACATTTTTTACTCTCTTTGACGCAACCGGAATTGTGGCAGGAGAAAGTGAGGCAACTTTCGGAGCTGTCATCTTACTCATTGGAGCCATACTGCTCTTTGCCGCCGGAATCACTGTGCTTTGCAAGAAAGATTTGCATATTTAAAGAACAGCGGGGCACATGGGGAAGCAGCGGTTGCGGCAGAAAATTATCATTATAACGCTTTGAAAGGCAGATGTGCAATCTGCCTTTTGTTGTACTATAAATAGCAAGAAAACCTGCAGTTTCACTCGGATTGTGGTTGCAGGAACATGATGGAGCGAGAATAACTGGACCAATCACTTGCTTGTTGGGAAAAAGTAGATTCTAAAACGATAATATTTTTCATGAATTACAGGATTATGAAAACAAATACAGGAATTTGAAGAGCGAATACTTTTAAGAACGTGAAATGAGCGCGTTTATGTAATGCTATACAAAAATCTGCAAGATGGCAGCAGTCTGTTGCAACACTAAGAGGAATATGTTAAACTTTTCGGGAAAAGAGAGCGAGGCGGCTTATCCTTCTTTGCGGAGGGAACACCCTCCGGACGAAAGAAAGGAGGGCGATGGCCGTGGCAAAAGAAACGTCCCTAAGGGGGAAGACAGATGACAGAACTATGGACAGACATTCAATTCTATTTCAGTGAGAATCTCGGAAAATATCTGACTTGTGTCAGGGTGCATGTCGGAATCAGCTTTTTAGCACTTCTGACAGCAGCAGTTATCGGGATTCCGCTTGGATATATGTGTGTGAAGAATCAAAGATGGAACCGCCTGATTACAGGTGGTTTTCAGGTGCTTCGGATTATTCCGAGTCTTGCCGTGTTGATTTTGCTAATCCCGGTCATGGGTACTGGAATGAAACCTGCCATGACGGCGTTGGTGCTTCTTGCGGTTCCGCCGATTTTAATGAATACAACGGCTGGATTTGAGGAAGTGCCTGAATTTATGCTGGAGACAGCGGCGGGGCTTGGCATGACAGAGCGGCAGATATTCTGGAAAGTGAAAGTGCATATGGCAATGCCGATGATTTTGACAGGTGTGAAAACAGCAGCGATTGAAGTAATTGCCAGTGCAACCATTGCTTCGAAGATCGGAGCCGGGGGACTTGGGGATATCATTCTTACCGGACTTAGTCTGAACCGGACAGATCTTCTGTTGATTGGCGGTGTTTCTGTAGCGGTGGTTTCTCTGCTGGCGGGGGTATTATTCCGACAACTGGAGAAGGTAATATTAAAATATCAGTAACTGTTCAGAGCCAAGCAGATTTGTCAAAAAAGGGCGATGAATGCTTGCATTCGT
>JAXFTO010000145.1:0-2208 GCA_034176745.1 Bariatricus sp.
CGCCTGCCCGAATTGCCGCTTCTGCCACCCGGCTTTTATATGTGTCGATCGATACCGGCACATCAAAATTCTTCTTTACCGCTTCGATCAGAGGCGTAACCCTTGCAATCTCCTCCTCTTCCGTAATCTGCTGATGCCCCGGACGGGTGGATTCTCCACCGATATCCAGAATATCACATCCGCCCATAAGGAGTTCCTCCGTGTGGCGCATCGCCGCATCATAGTCGTTCCATTTTCCTCCATCAGAAAAGGAATCCGGTGTCACATTAAGGATTCCCATAATGTAGGTGTGGTTTTTGGTGTCAAATTCTCTATTTCCGATTCTCATATAATCCATCCTTTCAGTTCGCATTGGATTTTATTATAGCACACTTTATGATAATACGGAAATATTTTCACTTTCTGCCGAGGTTCAGGACCCTGCAACTTTCTTCTGTTTCCCAGTGTTGCACATCACAATGGCTCCAAGGACCAGAAATACTCCGATCATAGTCACATTCCGGCTGCATATTTGTATCACCTTCGGCATATCCGCCAGCGGGATGACTCCAATGGATGCAATGAAAAATGTATAAAATGAAATCGTAAAACTATGATAACCTTTTTCCAATGCATATCTGCCAAAAATGGTATACATCGCATATCCGAGTCCGGATCCAAGTCCTAAGAGAATCCCTTCCATACTGATTCCTCCGGATTCTCCCAGCATTCCAGTCACCAGCACACATCCAATAAATGTAAGGCTCATCGCCAGCAGCTTTCTGCCATTTAAATCCTCTCCAAACAGAAAATAGGAAAATACAATCACGAATGCCGGAGCCGTGTAAAGCAGTACCGCTGCCATGGATAGTGTCAGCATAGAAATTGCTTTAAAAAAGCAAAAATTAAAAAAGATAATACTTAAAATTCCGGTTCCCAGAAAGCACCATAAATCTTTCCACCTGATTTTCAATAGTTTTCTATCATAAATCAGTATAAAGATAAACAAAATCAAAGTGGTAGTGATCGCACGCATCACGACAATTTCCATTGCACCAAGTGATGCTTTTTCGAATATCCGCACGAAAATCCCCATACTTCCCCATAATACTCCCGCCATAAAAACCAGAACTCCTGCCAATCTTTTCATGTCTTACTCCTCCTGTTCTGTAAAAAGAACCGGCAGCGATGCCTCAGTTGACATCGTTGTCGGCCCTTCATTATCTTTATATCTAATCACCAGATTATCTGAAGATTTTTCTTCTCATCTGCCCAGTCGCATTCTTTTTCCGACGCACATACAAAGCAGTTCCTTGAAATCTTATCCGCATCGTACAGCACTTCAGCAAGTTCGATTCCATTTCTCTTATCTTTTGAATGTTCTCTGTGACTCAAAATTGCCGTAAGAATCTCTTTCTTCTCATTCTCATCAAATCCTGTTTCCTCCAGAATTTTCTCTGCAATCCGAGCACTCGCCTGCTCATGCGGAATTTTCTCTGTATACTGCATCCACTTTCCGATATCGTGCAAGAGTGCCGCCGCGTAAATTTTCTCTTTCGAAATCCGATACCCTCTTTCAAAAGAAAAAATATAGGCAAGTCTTGCCACATCAAGAAAATGCTGCAGGTCATGTCCGCAGAATATTCTTCCTTCTTCTGCCACGCGATTCTTTGCCATACACTCTATATAAAGCGGATGCTTATAGATCAAATTCACCCGCTTCATATTTTCTATTTCCTGAATTTTCCTGATCTGTTCCATTTTCTGAATACTCCGGATATTTTCCTAATCTCTGATCATCTGGAAAAACATATTCTGAAGCCGCTCTTCCTCGGCAAATAATCCTCTGGTCACAACGCTCACCGTCTTGCTTCCCGGCTTTTTCACCCCTCGCATGGTCATACACATATGCTCCGCTTCTGCCATCACCATGACTCCTTTCGGCTGCAAATGCTCCATCAGTGCATCTGCGATCTGGGCAGTCATCTGCTCCTGAAGCTGGAGTCTTCTTGCATAAACTTCTACCGTTCTTGCAAGCTTACTAAGCCCCACAACCTTTCCGTCCGGAATGTATGCAATATGGACTTTCCCATAAAACGGAAGCATATGATGCTCACACATAGAGTAAAATGTAATGTCTTTCTCCACCACCATCTCATTGTTTGTGACGGTAAATGTTTTTTTCAAATGCTCACCGGCATCTTCATTCATTCCCCCACAGATTTCTTC
>JAXFTO010000146.1:0-15371 GCA_034176745.1 Bariatricus sp.
AAGCACAAGCCCACCTCTTGAACGGTCTCTGTCTGCGATATAACTCTTTGAGCTCCAGTCTCTCTTGCTTATTTCTGAATTCATCAGCTTACCTCCTCCCATTTGAATTTCTCCTTCTTATTCGTCTCCTCGTCTTCCTCCAATGCCTCTTCCATACCATCCCATTTTTTTGAAGTATCTGAACAGATACAAAACAGCTTCCGCTTTTCTCTTCATTTCAGTACTACTGGCGACTTCTGGATGAAACCAGAGTTGAACCCTGTCCCTGATATGTGGAACGAATTCCGCTGCCGTCAGCGCACCAGCGGCGCAGGTTCCCATATAAAATATCTTCGCCAGCGTATTGGTATTTTTACAGTGGACATGGAAAAGCACACAAGTTGTAGCACCTATAAGAAATAACAGACCAAATTCTGTATTCAGTACAGACGCCAGATAAAGAACGAACGTGTAACCTAAAAGGATAAATAAGTTCCAGGAGAGATTCTTAACGCTTCTTCCCACGTATGCATCTTCCTTCCTCGAAAGTAAGAAAGAAGCAATGAATGGAAAGCAGAGCAACACCCATGAAAAGACCATGATATTTCCAAAATACAGGTAACTGCCTCCCGTCTTTGTACCTGTTAGTCTCGCACCAAATGCTACTACCAGAACACTCACTCCTGCTGCCACATTCCACAATGTCGTTTTATAGATGCGTGTGAAGCGGACTACACAGTACACAAGAATAAATCCTCCAACAATAAAAACCGTCTGTCCTGCGTACGTATCTTTCAAATCACTGATTCGCAAAACCAGCGCCTCTTCGCTGGTGCAACGGTAAGCCACTGCAAGTCCAATGTTTCTGAATGCTGCCATAATCACCACACCTGAGCGCATCTGCTTCTTATCCAGAAGCCCTATACTCCACACAAAGATCCCAAGCAGAAGAAGAGCACCTCCATAACGGATCACTGGTGCTGCACTGTCATATTGAATGGAACATAAACTCCAGCTCCACATCGTTAAGTTCAATTTTCATTCCATTTCTCACCTCAATCCTTCCTTCTATATCCTCATCCGCTTCCCAGCATTCGCCGCCGACATAGACTCTTCCTTTCAATACATTGACCAGAATCTTTTGTCTCTGAACATTCAAAAAGAGCTTTACTCTTTCACCTGTATCATCGATATAGCACTCATCTTTTAATCGGTTTCCAACGATCAGAATGCCTTCTGTCAAACGGATTTTTTCAGTACTTTTTCTTGCGAATAAGGAGCGCAGACGCCATTTCGCCGGTCCGATTCTTCTCGCACTCATAGTCCACCTGGTCATTGACTCGTCTTCTACATCAAGCGGTTTGCGTCTACTCTCACCAGAGAACCAGAGTGCCACCGTAAGCGCGAAAAGTGAGATGATTGTGATTAACTCAAAAACTGTTGTCATTGTCATCCTGACTCACATCCTTTCTTCCTGATTATTTTCAATCTCAACCGTCTTCTCCCAGATTAAACACTGCACACCGGGCACGCCGCCGGGTACTCTGACTTTGACCAGAAATGCTTGCGGCTCTGCATCGAACCGTCATCATGATAGAGGAAATACTTCGTATGAGTATTCCCCAAATCCCAGGTCAGATCGATGTGAAAAATATCACCGGTTACAGACTCCAACTGATTCCATGCATGCAGGCTTTCTCCGTCAAAAGCGTTGTTACCTGCATTTCCGACGATATAGGAAACAGGAACCTGGACTTTTCCTGACAGATATACGAGAATTAAGGAGTATCCCTTGCAGACTCCGCTCTTTAGTAACGCAGCAATGTTATAAGAATACGGCGGATAATTTCCCTCACTGTCCTTCACTGTCTGGTAGTGGTAATGTTTACAGATATAGTTATAAATGTTTTCGAACACCTCCTTATCTGAGAGTCCTTCTCTCACACATTCTTTCAGGATCTTATCTGCAACACCCTCCACTTCTTTCAGCAGTTCACGTCCTTTGTCTTTATAATGAAGCGTTACATAAAGCTTATCCGTGTAATAGGAAGATGAATAATCAAACAGTAACTCTGTCTGTGGGAAATCCTTTTCCAACACGTTGATTGACTCATAGGGAAGTGTTTTCACATCATCCATCTGGAATTTTTCTTTTCCTGTAAGGAGTACATCTAATAAATTGTAATAGACTTCTCTCTGTGTCTGATTGAGATTTCTGATTGTTCCCATCTTCTCTGATGCATAGCACACCTCACCCTTGATTTCATAGTTGCCGTAATCAATCAGCAGTTTTTTGCAGATAAGCGTTCCTCCTAAAACCGCAGCTTCTTTTGGTTTGTAATGGAGAACCTTGTAACCATCCAGTTCGTCTATTTCTTCCAGTTCTTCTTCGAGAATATGAATTGCATCCTCTGAGATATAGAGTTCACCGCTCAGAATCAATTTGCATTTCTTTCTGGTCCAATAAGGATGATGCACAATATATTTCTTTACAGCAGCTACAACTTCCTCCATGGATTCCTTCAGAAGCTCTGTGTATTCCTGTCGACGGATTGAGAACTGATATTTATAATTTGTACCCGGTGATGTCAGAACAACTTTTGCTTTTGACTTTCTGGTATGTATGAAAAGATACAACGCATCTTTCGCACTCTGATCAATCTGTTCTTCCAGCATTTTGAGTGTATAAGCAGAAGCTTTGCGTGCATACATATTCGCACAGATTGCACGTTTCATTCCTTCTATCAGCTCGTCTGTTCCGAATTTGACTCTTTCTGCGTATTCCAGGCTGGTCATGTATTTTGTGTTTCGCAGTTCAGCAACTTCAGTCACTTTTCTTGTTGTGTCTACAGTGATTACTAAAGGTTCATTCTCTGTAAGCTCTTTGTGAAATCGATAGAACTCACATAAAGCAAGGGGAACTTTCACCTCCTCTCCGCACACAGCGTATCCTTCTCTCTTCGCCTGCGCATAGGCTACGTCCTTCTCTCTCTTCTGAACGGTAGACTGGAACATCATTGTGACCGGTGGAGCAAGGCTGATTGTATCGCCTGCTCCTACGCTGTGGATCATCATCGGTCTTTTGAACTTCTGTTCAATCCCTGCGAACTGCATTTCATCGTCACGGTCACAGGTAACCACCATCTGATTAAAAAACTGACTCATAATTTTACCTCCCAACTTGCATTTACAGTTTGTCCACTTACAGGCTCTAAGCCCTCTACCGAAAGAATACCACTTTCTGTCAGATGAAAAGTCACCTTGATTTCGGAGTCTTTTGGCAGCTTCAATCCTTCCGGGATCTCCAGCGTACACGCTCCAATCAGCTTCGCATCTGATGGTTCCAGCTTCTCCTCTCTCAGACTATTTTCATAGATTGGGAAGGTAACTTTCTCCTGATTCTCATAGCGTGTGTAAAAACTTCTTCCTGCTGTTACCGGAAGCTTGTTTCCTTTGAAAATAAGATTAAATACCATGCCGCAGTCTTTCTTGCAATCATGGCTTCTTGCACCATAACTGTGTGTACTGATCTGAACCAGTTTCTTTGTAAGATATGCCTTAACTACAGAAATCTCCGCATTCTCATCCTCCTCCAGCGTCTTCGCATAGGCAGCGGCACCGCAGGCAACAGCTTCTTCCTGATTTCTTTTGTGAATGTATGCGTTAGGAAAACGTTCCTTGTCCTCCAACAAGGCCTTGATCTGCGACATCTTGGTCATTCCGCCTACCAGGAAAATGTCCACGATATCCTCAGCACTCACACCATCTTCCAGACCAAGTTCCGCCAGGGTCTGCTGATCTGCCTGCTCCAGTTCCTGTTCGACTTCATCCAGTTTGCCACAGATACGATCCATCAGTTTTCCGGTGTATTCTTCCATTTCCTCGAGAGAAAATGAAATGGATTTACGTCCTTCCGATGTCATAAACGTAATACGACTTTTATCTATCTGGGAGAGACGTATTTTTGCATTTTCTACCGATGAGGCAAGCTGGGCTTCTTCATCTGCTTCAAGAACGGCTCCATCTAAATACTTCTCTCTGATATGCGCCTTAATTGCCTCGTCAAAGTCACTTCCTCCAAGCATCTCTCCTACTTCAGCAAGGACTGTGATCTGATGGTCAGAAATATAAACGACAGAGATATCAAGGGTACCGCCTCCAAGGTCAAAGACCATACAGAGCTTTCCCTGCAGTTCATCAAGTGAACTGTAATGACAGATTGCAGCAACCGGCTCCTCAATGAGTGCCTTTACATGAATCCCTGCTGCTTCTGCAATCTTTACCGTTGCCTTTCTCTCGGTATCTCCAAAACGGATTGGAACCGCTACTACAGCTTCTTTGATCTCCTGATCCAGTTCAGACTCTGCTGCCCTTCTCACGTCTTCCAGAATGTATTGTTCCGCGTCTTCCGGATAAACAATTTCTCCGTCGATCAGGAAGGATTTGTCCTGCTTTCCACGCAGTTTCTTAGGGTTTATCATGGTACGGTCCGGGTAGATCAGATATTCTTCTTTGGCAATCTGGCCGATTACGCATTCTCCTGATTTTGGAAAACAGGCTATGGAAGGAAGCGTATGTGTTCCGTCTTTATTGCAGACACACTCTGCTTTCTGTGCAATTTCATCATAAACAGCGAGACTGCTCGTTGTGGTTCCAAGATCAATGCCTACTGCACCATTAAATCTTCTTTCCATGTTGCTTCACTCCTCACTGACAAACTCCTACTCCCACTTTGATTCTTCTTTTTTCATTCTTCCAACAATAACCGTCTGAATAAACTCTGCAAATTCTCTTTGTATTGTAAATGCCTTCTTCGCCGGAAAAAGGAATTGTCTCAATCACTTCGTGGAGCTCCGGATTATAGTCCTGTCCGATTTCTTCTGTACCTTCAGTAATCTCCACGCTTCCGATCTCCTCGAGAATCTCTGTACAGTCTTCTTTGTAATTCTTAAGAGATTCGTATCCCTTTGAATACTCTTCTCCCTGTTTTTCAAGCCAGAAGCACTCCTTTTTCAGGTTCTCACGCATCTCGATGACAGCCTCGATCAACTTTCTCTCTGTGGCATTCTCAAGACGGAGCTTGTCGTATTCTGCCAGGAAACGTTTGACCACATGTTCCTGTGCCTTCACTGTCTCTGTCATTCCATGGAGCTGCTGATCCTGTTCTGCCAGAATACCTGCCATGGTGGTGAGTACCTGATCCTGTTTTTTCATAAAGTCTGTCAGCTTGAACATTGCTTTCTGCTGCTGGGCAGTGATTTCTTTCAATTTGCCGATTTCGTAATCTTTAAAGTTATTAAGTTTTCTCTCGTACGCCTTTTTATTATTCATTCTTTCTCTCCTCCTAAACCTGTTAAACAGCACCCACATGAGCACGAATCTCCTTTTCCGGGATACTTCTTGGGATTCCAAGATAACATCTCAGCCAGCCGCTGCAGCTTCCTGACACGCTCATGAAAAACTCGACCCCTGAATCTGGATAATCAATCGATACATAATCATCCAAGTGTCTTTTCATGAAATCTTCCGGGACGTCAAGGAAAACTTTCAGATACCAATCTGTATTGATCCAGCGCCCATTGGAGTCGATAATATCTCTTTTCCATGACATGCACTCTGTGATTTCTGCATAAGTTGTTTCATTGCCGGCAGTAATTTTTAAATACATGCTTTTTTGGGCGTCATCTTTTACTTTTCCAACTTTCTTCCTTATTGTTTTCCAGTCAACAGAATCCACAATCTTTTTGAGTTTCGCTGCTTCCTTCTCCTTTCTCTTCCAGATGATCCAGCATCCGATTGCCAGGAAAAGAATTCCTGCGAACATCTCTCTGCCGGGTGTTCCAAATGGGACTCCGTTATGTTTCATAAGTCCTGCCAGAAGTTCTGGACGCATATGCATATGGAAATATCCATTTGTGGCATATACAAGTCCAAATAAAATAAAAATTCCTGCAATAATAATCATTTGTTTCTTCCTCCTTAACGTTCCTTTTTATTCTCACAGTGTCGGGAACCCCCGCGACACTGTGAGTGTATCACAACGTTTTGATAATAGTATCCCGGCTCAGAAGCCCTCATTTGTGATGTCTAATATGCTATTCATCAATCATCCATGTACCACAATTCGGACACCTCATACTGCCTTCTGCACCGTAAGAAATTTCACAGTCACAATGCGGGCAAACCCATTTTGTTGAATATTTGTTGTATACCATTTTCATTAATTTCTTTAACATAATTCTTCTCTCCTCCTCGTATTAATCTTCAACGATTCCTGTTCCTTCACAGGCTCTACATGTCACCTGACGTTCTCCCTGACAGTAATAGCAGGTATCCTTCTCAATTTTTCCGTCTCCTCCACAACGCGGACAGGTCACTTTTCCTTCTCCTCCACAACATTTACAAATATGTGCCATAATTCATTTCTCCTTCCTGATTTCCTCTTTTAATTTTATTGTCACAGTGTCGGGGACCCCCTCGACACTGTGAGTGTATCACACCATTCTGATAAAAATATCCCGGCTCAGAAGCCCTTATTTTGTGATGATTAATATGCTATTCGTCAATCATCCATGTACCACAGTTCGGGCACTTCATACTGCCCTCTGCACCATAGGAAATCTCACATCCGCAATGCGGACAAACCCATTTTGTTGAGTATCTGCTGTACACCATTTTCATTAATTTTTTCAACATAATTCTTCTCTCCTTTTCTTGAATCTATATCGGGTTTTCTTGTTGACAATCACATCATACTATTTTCGGTCGTGTGTTTTGTCCCGGCATTTCTTGTTACGCTTGATGTTATGGGCGCTTGTTTTTCTTTCTATTTGATATAATGTTTTTGTCAATAAAATAAATGAAGTCAAAGGAGGATTTCTTATGGAAAATGTATGTTGGAGATATGTAACAATCAGTCCACTTAAGTTTTTGTTTGCATGGTTTATCTGTTATGTGATTGCAGCCATTATCTGGGATAAGATAACCAAAGGAAAAGTCTGGACACGAATGAGCCAGTTTGATGTGATCGTAATATCTGTTTTGTCTGTTGTACTTGTACTCGGTGTAAATAAGGTTACATCTGCGTTGTCTTCAAACGGAATGTCCTGCACAGACAAGATTGTTTCCGACTGGTATTACATTCCGGAAGTGAATCAGTTGTGTGACAAAGATGGAAACCGCCGTTACTCATCCTACGATGAATACAGGGAAGAATTCTATGCAGAGCATGCAGAACCCGAACGTGATCCTTGTATCCACACAGATGAAGAACTTGCCAATATTGCCGCTGATTATTATGAGAGTATCCACGGTTCCAGACCGGTGAGAGCTTATGTGAAGGCAGTTGACCGCACGACAGTAAAGATCAGTCTGCTGGATATGATCAATGGTTATGAAGCGTTCAGAGAGAATTATTTTGTAGATCAGAACACTCTGCACGGAACTGATCATGATGGTAATGAAGTGCAGCTTCGCTAGAGCACATTAAAAGTCCCGCAAACAGCCGGGACTTTTTTCTTAGTTCTGTCTGATAAACTGTGTTTGTAAAGAAAAAGTTTCTACAAGAAAAGAGGAAAATGATATGAGTACTATTTTAGATTTTTTATCAAATATTTTGTTTAATGTTTTGTTTTCGGATATTGGCACGGTTCTGCTTATGCCAATTGTAATTTGTCAGTGTATTGCAGAAAAAATTACAACTGCGGTTACCATTCAGGAAACAGAATTAACCGGATTAAAAAATTTTCTTTTTCATCCTGAAAATAAATCACTCCGGAGACATTTAGCTGTTTTTGGCACGGATCTTTTTCCAGAATGGTTGTTCATTTACGGAGAAAAAGGAGTTGGTAAATCACATTTAGCAACTTGTGTAAACGAAGAAATGGAAAAGAACAACATGCGTTGTTGTATTATGAATTACAGCGCGTTCATGAATCAATCAAAAAATGACGAATCTTTTACTAATACAGTAAAAGGAAACAATTGTCTCATTATCGATGACATAGAAGAAGTATTAGAAGGAGATTCTATAGAGCAGTGCCTTTTTATGGTTGCTTTGAAAGAATTAGAATTTTGCAATATAGATTTGATTCTTTTGTCAAAAGTTCCAGCTGAAGAATTTCATTTTTCGACAGATTTAGGTTTTTTCATTGAAGATCCAATTGAACTGAAAGCCCCTGTTCTTAAGCAGAAGATACGTCATGTCAAACGTTGTCTGCGGAAAAACCACCTTCACATTTCAAAAGAAAACATCATGGAAATTGCACAGATGAAAACCATGGGACAGGTAAAAGAAAGACTTAACGATTTGCTCCCAAACCACTAGGATAATCCCTTTATCTACTGAAAAGAGCAGGAAGACAAAATTCTCCTGCTCTTTTCTATTATACGTCATTTCAATTTTTCTTAGGCAGCCTCATTCTTTCTGCAAACTTTCCAGTTCTTCCTCTGCCTTTTCATACAGCTCAGCAAAGTCATACATCTCACCCGAACTGAATCCCATGCCATCCTTATACACACTATAGATCTGCGTTGAATCTGCCAGTTTATAGCCCTGGTCAACCTCAGCAAACGGATAGATCTGCTGATTCTCAACATAGAACACCTGCAGCCTCATCCTATCATCTAATCCGACATCTGTATTCATATCTTCAGAAACCGACCTATCTTTCAACGTAAAGTAAGAACCGTTCTGATCTGCAGAAAGTCTTATTCCGCTCTGGTTTTCTTCCAGTGCGTAAGTAGAAACAAGTTTCCCTGATTTCAAGTCATAGATCCACGCTGCCTCTTTATCAACACCAAGGATACACTGATCCTGTTCAAAGAAACGAAGCTGTAAATTCTGTTTTTGTCCACACTCTATCGTCTGCTGTGTCTTTCCGGTTGCCGTATCCAGAATTATAATCTGGCCATCCGGATGATACACTGCAAGGCTTAATTCATCAGAACTCACCGTCATTGCCGGAGACTGCTGGCTTGTAGTCTGTTCTCCGATTTCCTGCTTCCCCTGAAGCTTTCCGTCTTCTGTGGAATACTTCGCCAAATAAATCTGATTCCCGTCTCTGTTTAAAACTTCTATCTCTTTTCCACCATTTACAGACACGATTTCCAGAATCTGTCCATCTGTTTCTTCAGATTCATCCATCCGCTGAATGGTCTGCTTCTTCAAATCCACATAAAACAGCTTCTCCGTATTTCGGAAGTAAAGTCCTTCCACATCTGGTGTATAGATCCAGTCCGAACCTGCTTTCAGTTCTTCTCCTGCTTCGCCTTCAACGGAATAGTCAGCAACCAGTTCCTTCGAATCTACGGAAAAGATCCGTACTTTGGCACTGTCATTTCCGTAACCTTTTTCTGTTTCCAGTATCACTGCACATAACTGTCCCTGGACTTCTTTTACTTGCAAATCCTGGATCTCCCATGTCTCATCACATGTATAGGTAAAGGCCGGACTGTCTGCCTGCTCCGTATATAGTGCCACTGCATTTTTCTCAAGCCAGAATCCATAGACCTTATTCTGTACCCTTGTGTCTGCGAACCAGACGCACTGATACTTCTGCTGGTCTGCACGTTTCTCCTCCATGTCTGAGATCACATAATACGCATCGAAGATCTGGTCTGCTACCTGCTGCTTCATTCCACTGTCTTCCGGTCTCTCACAGAACACAATCCCGTCTTCCGTCTTCAGAATCAGTCTGTCCTCCATCTGGTCATAAAGGAAATCCTCCATCTGAAAATCCCCCTGATACACCTGTCTTTTCACCAGCATATCTGCCAGTTCTACTTGAACAATACTTCCATCACTTAATCCAACCAAAAACGCTTCTTCTGTATAAGCCTGTACCCCTATGATATTAGAAGCAAAGGAAATCTTCTGCGCCCCTGTTCCTGTCTGGGAAATATATAAATCGCCCCGGATCCAATGAATCCATGTATCTCCGTCATCATTGCCGGTTTTCAATGGCAAAATGCACTGCCCCTTTTCGTCAGTTACATATCCTGTTTCCTTCTCGGATCTGGAAATCGTCTCGCCGGTATGTGCATCGTAAATTACATAAGTCCAGTGATACATTGTATCTTTCCAGAAATTCTCCGAAGCTGTTTCCGCCTGAGTCTGCTCTTCGTACTCAAGCACCAGCACATTTCCATTTCCCGTGAAACTTACATGCTCTCCCGGACTCGTTGTAAGTACTCGTCCCTCGCCACTGTTCCTGTCATACAGAACCACACCGGCATCTGTACTGATTACCATCTGTACTCCATCCTGGGAGAAATCAACCCTGCTGATTTTCGGATCATCTGCATACTCTCCCACTTTTCCCAACAGCCCAGACATCCATTCCTGTGAAATAACCGCTGTCTTCTGACCCGAAGTAACGTCATACAAATCTAAATTCTGACTGGAGTCCACATAAGCAAACAGGTTTTCGTATCCTACATAAATGTCAGCCTTGAATGCCATAGGGACTTCCAGAGGAAATGCCTGCTCCACCTTTTGGTTCTCAGAATTGAAAACTACAGCAGCATGCTCCATAACGATCAATATCTGATTCTTTTCAATCGGATAAGCAAGTTGTATCACTCCCAATGCTTCTGGCAGACCGTCCGATGTATCTGACTCCTGGATCATCCGTTCGATCTGTCCACTGTCTCCCTCCCATATGGTCTTCCCATCCTTACAGGTAAATACAGTCAACATCCCTTTGCTGTCAATCCCGTAGCCATAACTTTTGTCTTCTGAATAAGTAACCTTTACAAAGGATTGTGTTATCTTGTCCCTTGCTGTGAACTTCCTTTCCTGACCGGAAGCATAGCTATTTAATACAGTATTCAGCGCATACATTTGCTCTGGGATAATCGCTGACTTTGTATTCTTCTCTTCATTCGAAGGTAAAAGTACAGTCTGTAATGCTCCGGTTTTGTCTCCCTGTTCGTATTGCTTCAATGCCTGTGTACAGAGATTCTGCGCCCGGTTTCTGCTTGCCAGACGGTGTTCGATCTGGATCTGATACTTCTGGTACACCGTGTAGGATAGGAATCCGATTGCTACAATACTTACAACACCAACAATACTTCCAATCTTTTTTCTCCGGTAAGTCCGGTATCTCTGCACCAGTCCATCATACGGTACGCCAAGTATCGGCGCCACAATCCGAAGAACTGCATCTTTCCGTATTTTTTTCAGAATCTCTGCCTCTGTCTGTCCGTAAACAGCCGCAGCATAAGAAAGATATCGCTCCCGCCCTTTGAACTTAACGATTTTCTGGTCATCAGATTCGTCTTTCTGTTCGACAACCACCGGGAGAATCCGGGAGGAATCATGTGTCTTTAAGAAATACTGCACCTCTCCTGCATTCCAAATGGTCTCACCTTCGGTGTCATTTCCGATGATAATCAGATATCCACTGTCTCCAAGCGCATCCACGATCTGCCGATTCGCATTCTGGTCCACTGACAATTCCGCACTGTCCAGAAAGACTCTGCGGATTCTCCGCTGGCCTGAAACTTTGAAATGCTCTATTCCTTTCTGCAGGGCTTCCGCAGCCTTCTTGTGTAATCTGTTTTTCTCGTCATATAAGATATACGCATCGTACTGGAAGCCCTGAAGTTTTGAATGATGCGGAACTAGCTCATCTAAAAGCCGGTCCACATCTTTCAACATTTCATCTGTGCTGTGGTATCTGTTTTCCGGCTTCTCTTCAAGTGCTTTCGTCAGAATGTGCTGTGTCAGATCTTCTAAATGTTCCGGAATCCGGAGTTCCTCCAGATTCTTCCTCGTCAGATATTTTCTCTCATAAGAGGAACGGAACACTTCCATCTCTTCTTCGCTGTAATGCTTTCCTGTCAGAAGATACAGCAGCAGATATCCCACGCTATACAGATCCGCCTCTTTACCAAGACGGATCTCAAAGGATTTTCCACGCATAATCTCCAGTATCTCCGGTGCTCTGTATCCTGCTGAGGAAAAGATCGGCTGATTTCCCACTACATCACAGTATCCGTCTTCCATCAATTCTCTTGCCGAACCGAAATCAATCAGGAAACAGGTCAGACTCTGGTCTCTCCACTCTCCTGCAAGAAAGACATTTCCCTCCTGCATATCCAGATGCAGATATCCTGCCCGGTGCACCTCGCGGAGTGCGATCAGTGTTTCCCGGATTGCCCGGAATACAGCCACCGGCGGCCGGTTCATCTTACTCTTCCATATGTAGGCAGATTCTCCTTTTTGCTCCAGCGAAGTCATTACGGTAAATGTATTTCTCACAGAATGAAAAGTTTTCCCCTCATCTGTAGAAATCTCCACCACATTTGCCAGCTTCTGCATCGGAATCATACGGACTGCTTCCTTAGAATAAATATCCGCTGTGATCTGCCCTTCGTGCGCCTGCATCCACGACACATACCGCAGGTAGAATGCCGCATCCTTTGACGCTTCCTTCGGTGCAACTTCTCCCGATTCCAGGCGGATAAACTCATACTGTTCTGAATAAGGAAAACATTCTTTCAATGCATAATGCATATGCGTCTCCAACACATACTTTCCCTTATAGAAGATCATCTTATTCGCCGAATACAGCAGACTGGAACCACCTGCTCCTATGAGTTCGTTCACCTGATAACATTCACCGCCTGGAAAACGGACATACGTCCCACTCTTTAACTGTTCTCTCTGCATGTTCTGCTCTCTTCCTCTTACCTAAATTATCCGATACGGCTTAACGCCTCATAGATCTGGATTGGTGTCAGTCCACCATACATGATTTCGTCATTGTCACTTTCCAGACCAATCAGACAGAAACTAAGAATAAAGGTTCTTTCCAAAATATGTGGTGCATAGAACTGTGGCAGATGCGCTGCTTCCAATACAGCGTCCGCACTGTCAATGTATCCCCAGATCTTCTGGCTGAGCGTTCCTTCTTCTGCATTATCCCAGAACATAATGCATACGAGCCATACCATGAACAGCATGTCCGCTTTCTCCACCTGGATCTTTCCCTTTAAAAGCTCAGGAATCCTGTCTGTAATCACCTTGCTTTTGATTTTTCCGTTTTCATCTACATAAAGGTAACGAGCCAGACGGTCTTTGTGTTTTCTGTACACCTTCTCTGTCATCTCATTCATTTTATCCAGAAGCTTCTTTACAAACTTATCGTAATCTGCCTCTTCCATAGAATAAGGACTCTCCATGCTGCAGATCTTACTCAGTTCTTCTGATGCGCCGGTAAGTTCCTCTGTGCTGAACGGATCATAAAATTCTGTCTCGTCTCTTTTTACATATTTCTTCTCTGTATCTGACTTTGCATACACATATGCTGCCAGCTTTCTGTATAAACTGCATGCTGTCTTACCAGGAAGATCAAGATACGGAGCCTGTGATACCATCCATTTCATAAATGCAGTATCAACTTCCTGATCTGCATCTCCATTCTCCTGCATCCACTGTCTGATTTTCTTTGTCAGAGAAGGGGTATCCTTGCACTCTACCGTCACTTCCTCATCTTCCGGCATCATATATACCGTAAAGTGATCCGGTTTCTCCTGCATGGACTGCTTCTTTATCTCTGCTGTATTCTCTTCATACTGTTTTTTCAGTCTTGTATAATCGCCAAGACTCTGACCACGCAGCAGACAGTACACATGGAGAATATCATCTGCTTTCGTAAACTCAAATCCGTCATTCTCCAATGCTCTGATCAGGAAGAAGTTCGTCTCTGAATAAGTCATGCGGAGTGCATGTGCGATCTTGAGTCCTTCTTCTTTTTGCAGGATGAATCCCTCTCCTTTTTCCAGATTCTTTTTGTCTTCTTCTGACAATAAAAATGCTTTTCTGAAGAGGTCATGCCACGGAGTAATAATGTCATTCTCGTTTTCTGCTGCCAGATGCGCCAGCACAACAATGTAACGATCCCGCTCATCTTCGCTCAATTCAAGGTCACTGTTCTGTGTAATCGCATCGAAAGAAACTACCCTGTCTCCCCCCTCTGCTGACTTTAACTTACAGGTAAATTCTTTAAATTCTCTCGTATATGTTTCATCTGAAAATAAATCTTTTCCAAGACTTCTCGCTGCCAGCCAGCACATCAAAAAATGTCTTGGCATGCAGATGCACGCTTCCTTTAATTCCTGCATCTTGCCTGTCCAGCTCTCCAGTGATGCACCCGTTTTCATATTCTCGAGTTCTGCATCCACACCCTTGTCATATGCTTTCGCATAGTCATCTACTGCGTCTAACCACATATCTGTCCGTAATGCCATTTTTCCGTCTCCTTTACGAAATAAAATATAAACTATTTTTATTGTACCAAGTCGCTGGCGCGACGGCTAGCCCCAGTACAATAATTGTTCTACTTTTTCATAAAAAAATAGCAGTTTTTGAATTTATGTTGTATTGTTAAGTTACCACACCAAACAACTTCATAACCTCAAGAACTGCTATGATTAGTTTACCATGGATTTTTAAACTCAACAACTACATATCTGAAAAATTTTATCGTCCACCTCCCTAAAAGTGTTTGAGCGCAACCCTTACTTTTACAAATACTTTCAGGAGGTTCATTATGGACAATTATTTTAATTCTTATCGGGAAATGATTTCCCTTCGGGGTCTTGCTGACCATACCTTAAAAAGCTACTGCACCTATATCCGTGCTTATCTGGACTATCTGCAGAACATTCTTCACAAACAGCCCGAAGACGTTTCGTGGCAGGAACTTCGTGATTTTGTCCGATGGCTACAGGCTGAGCGTGGTATTTCTGACTGCACGGTCAATACAGCCATTTCCCAACTCCGCTTTTTTACCATCTATGTCCTTCATAAACCGTGGGATGATACTCAGCTTCCCATGCGTAAATTTGATATCTATCTGCCTTTTGTCCCTTCACATGAAGAAGCGGTGGCATTTATATCTTCCATTTCTGACCTGAAACAGAAAGCCATGATATCACTCATGTATTCTTCCGGTCTTCGCGTAGGGGAGGTATGCTCCCTTAAGTACTCTGATATTGAACGTAAAAATATGCGTATTCATATCAGACACTCCAAGAACCGTTCTGACCGCTATGCCATTCTGTCTCAAAATGCACTGGATATCCTGACTGAATACTGGTTTGCATTTGATAAACCTACCGACTGGCTCTTTCCTGCGCAAAGAGATCATACAAAGCCCTGCTGTACCTTGAATGTCATGCGTTGGCTGGAACAGCATGAAACGGAACTTGGATGGCAGCACCGCCTGACATGCCATTCTTTCCGACATGCCTTTGTCACACATCTGTATGAAAACGGAACGGATCTGCTTACCATCAAGCACCTGATGGGGCATAAATCACTGAATTCCACTCTCATTTACATACACCTTGCTTCCTACAGTGCCAAAACCATTTCCAGTCCT
>JAXFTO010000147.1:0-2008 GCA_034176745.1 Bariatricus sp.
GAATTTCATTATCAGAAATCTTCAGAATATCGCAGTGTTCCATTGCAGATAAAATCTGTTCTTTTGCCAGGTCGAGGGAACTCCACAGCGGAGGGCGAAGATTCGGATCAAGCGAAATGAGAAGCCCATTCTTTTTCGCCAGTTCGAGTGCTTTTAAAGTTGCCTCGCGTACATCTTCATGTGTCATAGAGAGGGTGCCAAAATGGAAGATTCTTGCTTTTGCAATCGCTTCCTCGCTGATTTCTTCTTTTTTCAGCATCATATCTGCACCCGGTTTGCGGTAGAATGAAAATTCTCTGTCTCCATCTGGGAAAGTATGTACAAACGCAAGTGTTGTATTGATTTCTTTGTCAACTAATAAGTTGTCAGAATTGATTCCTGCCTCTTCGATTGTTTCCCGAAGCAGACGGCCAAACTGGTCATCCCCTACTTTGCCGATAAATGCTGTCTTCTTCCCAAGCTTACGCAGTATTGCCAGAACGTTGCAAGGTGCTCCACCCGGATTCGCCTCGAACAGATTATTTCCCTGTTCACTCTTTCCATTCATCGTGAAATCGATCAACAATTCTCCCAGTGCAATTACGTCAAATTCTTTTTCCATGATTTTTCTCCTCCTTAAATTTCTTTTTCCGTGATGCGCTCTATTTTAAATACATTCAGCGTATCCACATCCGGACATGCAAAAACAGCGGTGCCCTTCTCCTGTCCCGGTATCTCACCGCCATACCGGAGTATATCCACGTACGGAAATGCAACGTGCATTGCCATCGGACACAGTTTTCCCCGCTCCGTATCAAAATCATAGGAATCACCGATCTTATGACCTCTGTGACATCCCTTTTCCCCCTTCTGATCAATCAGTGTGATTCGAATCCTCGGTCTTGCCATCAGTCAAGCACCTCCATACAGGTTTCCAGTGGAATTCCCTTATATTTATCCACGTTATCTGCATTTTTGCCGATCATGCTCTTCACGGCATCCATCGCCTCTGTGGTTGCCGTCTGCAGATCCTTGCCACTCATAAGCTTTCCGATAAATACGGCGGAGAAAATATCTCCCGTTCCCGGGAAATGTACCGGAATTTCTTCGAAATCAACCTTAAAATATTCTTCCTTCTTGTGGTCATATCCGACAACCGATCTGCAATCTGTGCCCGCGATCTTCGCACTTGTGATCACAATCGATTTCGCACCGAATGCACGAAGCTTGTCGATCATCGTATGATACTCTTCCTCTGTCACGCCATCTTCCTTATATGGAAGCTCAGTCAGATATGCCGCCTCAGTATAGTTCGGTACGATATAGTCCGCAGCCGAAATCAGCTCACGCATCAAATCAATCGTCTCCTCTGTGATTCCGTTATAGAGCTTTCCCTCATCTCCCATAATCGGATCTGTGAAGATCGTCACGCCTTTTTCCGCCCGTGCCTTACAGAACTCGGTCACAAGCTCGGTCTGCTCCTTCGACACGATAAATCCGGTCGAGATCGCATCGAATTCAAATCCAAGCTGTTCCCAGACAGCGATTGCATTTTTCATGTAACCGGTTGTATCCAGGATGTCGAACTTACCGTAATCAAGTGTGTTCGATACGATTGCCGTCGGCAGGTTAAATACCTCGTATTTCATATGGGAAAGCACCGGAATCATCGCGGATAACGCAACCTTTCCATAACCAGCCATATCGTTGATCAAAAGTAATTTCTTGCTCATTTTGTGTCTCCTTTTTCTAACCTTTATGCCAATTCGCATTTCATCATAGCATATTTTCTGTCAGAAAAAAACAAAAAAAGTATTAACTGATTTTCTTCCATTTCATGGATAAAAGCAATGGTTTGTAGTACATGCGGCTTGCAATAACGGCCTCTCCGTTATCCATCATAATCTTCCCGCGGCTTCCTGCCACAGATGCCATGCTTGAAATACGGTTTGCATTGACAAGCAGAGATTTCGATGCCCGTATAAAATCAAACCTGCCTGCTGTCTCCTCGATCTGATAAAGCCGTTTC
>JAXFTO010000148.1:0-4375 GCA_034176745.1 Bariatricus sp.
GAATTTCATTATCAGAAATCTTCAGAATATCGCAGTGTTCCATTGCAGATAAAATCTGTTCTTTTGCCAGGTCGAGGGAACTCCACAGCGGAGGGCGAAGATTCGGATCAAGCGAAATGAGAAGCCCATTCTTTTTCGCCAAGTCGAGTGCTTTTAAAGTTGCCTCGCGTACATCTTCATGTGTCATAGAAAGGGTGCCAAAATGGAAGATTCTTGCTTTTGCAATCGCTTCCTCGCTGATTTCTTCTTTTTTCAGCATCATATCTGCACCCGGTTTGCGGTAGAATGAAAATTCTCTGTCTCCATCTGGAAAAGTATGTACAAACGCAAGTGTTGTATTGATTTCTTTGTCAACTAATAAGTTGCCAGAATTGATTCCTGCCTCTTCGATTGTTTCCCGAAGCAGACGGCCAAACTGGTCATCCCCTACTTTGCCGATGAAAGCTGTCTTTTTCCCAAGCTTACGAAGGATTGCAAGTACATTACATGGTGCCCCTCCCGGATTTGCTTCAAACAAGTTATTTCCCTGTTCGCTTTTCCCGTTCATTGTAAAATCGATCAATAACTCACCTAATGCAATTACATCATATTCTTTTCCCATCTCTTTTTCCTCCTGCCAAAATTTTAAATTAGTGTGTCTGCACAGCACCGGTTTCCAATGCCACCGCTTTAGCAACGGAAATATCCGGCGTACAATATGGAATCAGTGTTGCCTGCAGAGCGTGGTAAATATCGGATTTTCCCGGCCACACAGTTCCGATGACTTCATTATTCTGATCCAGCTGATGGAACCAGGAACCACATACATGATCCAGTACCTTTTCATCCAGATACTGCATAAATTCTGCATAATTATCTGCGTACTCCTGTTTCTTTGTCACATGATAGAGTATCGCAGATGTATTGATCGCCTCAGCTAAAGTCCAGTGCATTCTGTCGTGCACTACCGGCTTACCGTTCCAGTCTGTCGTGTAGACAATTCCCGGAGCTCCGTCCGCATTCCATCCATCCGCGATCGCACGGTTAAATAAATTCTCTGCCGCCTCAACATATGGCACAGCTGCATCTTTATCACTTCCGTAGGTAGAAAGAGCCCACTGTGTGATCAGTCTAGCCCATTCAATTCCATGTCCCGGAGTTGCTCCGTATGGTTTAAACTGGTCATCCGGATGATCTTTATTACATTCCAGATCCGCTTTCCATTCTTTGGTGAAATGTTCCGGAATTCTCCATTCGTTTGAAGATGCCCACTGAATCACGTGATCAATAATACGTCCCGCTCTTGACCGGTACTCTTCTTTTCCTGCCACATCCGCCACCGCAAGAAATGCTTCCACCGTATGCATATTGGCGTTCACTCCACGATAATCATCCAATACCGTAAATTCTGTGTTCCATGTGTCACAGGAAAGTCCTTCTTCATCATTCCAGAATCTAAGATCATATAATTCCAGCGCTTCCTTAAGAAGTTCTTCTGCTCCTTTGCGTCCAGCCAGGATCCCAGATGTCGCAGCAAGAATCACAAATGCATGTGCGTAGCACTGCTTATCCGGGATGATCTCTCCATCCGCTGTAATCCCCGGATACCATCCACCATTCTTTGTATCATGCAGTTCCCCGCAGATTCCGCGAAGTGCAGCATCCACTAACTCCCCGCTTCCTTCATGACCAAGCATACTTCCGATGCTGTACACATGTGCCATACGGCAAGTGATCCATGTCTCTCTGCTGCGTTCCTTCCACGGAGTCCCATCATCCCCCAGATAATAAGAACTGCCTTCCGGTGATGGGAACTGGTGTCCAAATCCCAGAAGGTTTTCACGTAATTCTTTTAAAAACGTCTTATTTTCCTCTGTATCGATTTGATACTTTTTCTCCATTTTCTTACGCTCCTTTAATAGTACATTTAATTTATCATCATTATAACACAAAATAGTTTTGTGTCAATCCGTCCATAATAAATTTCCTTTAAATGTCTGATTTAAAATATTTGCCGCCGCTCCCAGTAGTTGAGCATTTTCTCCGAAATATGCCTTTTTTATGCAAATATGATTCTGCCGGATCATCTGCTTACTATTTACAATCTCTTCCAGCATTTTCACATACTTCTCATCCCAGAAAATACAGTCGCATCCAAGTACGATCATTTCCGGGTGAAGCAGATTCACAATATTTACCAAGGCTGCACCGATATCTTCCACCATTTCTTCAAAAACCGTTTTAATTTCACTGTCTTTTGACATTTGGCAAAAATCTTTGAAATCAGCCTTCCTGCCGGTGATGCTCTGAAGCTTTTCCAACACCACATGAGAACTGGCGTACATTTCCAGGCAGCCTTTGTTCCCACACGGGCACAGAATTCCATTTCGGTCGATGCTCATATGACCGATTTCTGCCTCAAATCCCTGCCTGTTATGAAAAACCTCTCCTCCGCTGATAATTCCCGAACCGATACCATTTGACACTCCTAGGAAAATAAAATCCTGAACTTTCTGCCCTGACCCAAACAGATTTTCCGCAAGTGCCGCGCTACTATTATCATGATCAAGATATACAGGCAACGAATACTTTTCTTTTAAAACGCTGACAATATCTATATCATGGATTCCATAGAACCTCGGCGGACTCATGATGATCCCTCTTTTTATATCGACCGGACCTAAAGCTGCCACACCGATTCCGAGCACTTCCGTTTCCCCACTAAGGACACGGTCGATCACATCGCAGGAATACTGGATCAAAGATTCCTCCGTCAGCTCATCAAAACAGATACTTTCCGTCCTAAGGAGCTCCAGGGTCATCGTTCCAAGTACCGCTTCAATCCGATCACGCAGGATAAGAAGCCCGACCACCTTCGGTGCTTTCTCTGCAATCTGAAGGCGAATTGGATTTCTTCCGCAGACCTCTGTAGGTTCTTCCTCGCACTCTGTGACAAGCCCCTGTTCCAGAAATTCTGAAATAATATTGGTAACGGTCATTTTGGCAAGCTTCGTCGTTCTCGACAAATCAATACGGGTATTACAGACCCCCGTTGCAATCAGTTTCAGAATCAATCCTCGATTATACTGCCTAGAACTGATACTGTTTTTTCCTGTCATACCTGCCATTTTACTCTTCCTCAATCCGCTCAATTTTGAAAACGTTCAGCGTATCCACATCCGGACAGGCAAACACAGCCGTCCCTTTCTCCTGCCCGGGTATTTCTCCGCCATACCGCAGAATATCAACATATGGAAATGCAACATGCATCGCCATCGGACACAGTTCCCCTCTCTGGGTGTCAAAATCAAAGCTTTCTCCAATTTGGTGTCCTCGATGACATCCTTTAGGACCTTTTCGGTCAATCAAAGTTATTTTTATTCTCGGTCTTCCCATCAGTCTAATACCTCCAGACAGCTTTCGATTGGAATTCCTTTGAATTTATCCTCATTGTTTTGATTCATAGAAATCATTGCTTTTGTTGCATCCATTGCTTTCTCGGTACTTTCGATCAGCGTTTTTCCTTCTAATAATTTTCCCATAAATACAGATGAGAAAATATCTCCTGTTCCCGGAAAACGTACCGGAATGCTGGTAAATGGAAGAATACTTCTTTCCTTCGACTGATAATCATATACAATCACTGATTCCCTGCAATTGACCACTGCACTTGTAACCACAATAGAATGGGCTCCCCGTGCAAGCAGTTTTTCAATCAGACGGTCCGCATCCTCCAGCGTCATTCCAGCTTCTTTATACTGCTCCCCGGCAAGGCATGCTGCTTCTGTATAATTCGGTACAATATAATCTGCCACCTTTACCAGTTCATTCATGTGGGATATTGTCTGCTCCGTTACCCCATTATAAAGTCTTCCTTCATCCCCCATAATCGGATCCACAAAGATTCTTGTCCCTTTCCTACTCTGCTGTCTGCAGAACTCTGCCACAAGCTTCGCCTGCCTTTCCGATACGATAAATCCGGTAGATACCGCATCAAAGGAAAATCCCAGTTCATCCCAGATCTTCATGGTGTGCTCCATGTAATCCGTTGTTTCCAATATATTGAATTTTCCGTAGTCAAGCGTATTTGACACCAATGCGGTCGGAAGATTATAAATATGGTGACGCATGTGGGAAAGTACCGGTATCATTGCAGATAAAGCAACTTTACCGTATCCGGCCATATCATTGATCAATAGAATCTGTTTACTCATAACTGCCCGCCTCTCCTTTTATCCATTTCATATGATGTAGAGGTCAAAAGGTATTTCGCCCCCTATGATACACGGATTTCTCCGCACTTTGTGCTCTCGAAATCCTAAAAACAGTTATATACCTAGATTATAAAATACATTTCCGTTCAGTGCAAGCGTTAGGTTACCTAAAACAGGCTTTA
>JAXFTO010000149.1:0-23016 GCA_034176745.1 Bariatricus sp.
TATCCATGACGGATTGAAAGCACTAATTAAAAATCATATCTGAGCATCAGAGAAAGGAAGTGTACGAATGAACGCAGGCTATGTTCGACTCTCCAGAGACGATGACAAAAGAAACTACGTCTCGATAGAAAACCAGAAACTAATAATCAATCAATATGCTGCCGATCATGATACTGTCATTGATCGTTGGTATGAAGACGACGGAGTTTCTGGCTACATCTTTGACAGACCGGGCTTTCAGCAAATGATGGCGGATCTAGATAAAGAAATTGATACTGTATACGTCAAGGATTTTTCACGTTTAGGACGACATAATGCAAAGGTTCTTTTGCTTCTGGACGAATTCCAGGAACGGGGAAAGCATCTGATCGTCATCGACGATAATTACGATTCCATGGACTCCAGTGACGATACCATCGGTATAAAGACATGGTTCAATGAGCGTTATGTAAAGGATACCAGTAAAAAGATTAAACGTGCCATCGGTGCCCGGCAGAAAGAAGGCACTTTGATGACTCGACCACCCTTCGGCTACAGACGTAATCCAAATGACAAAACAATACTGGAAATTGTTCCAAAAGAAGCATCAGAAATCAGACAGATTTACGATCTTTATATTTCCGGATCCGGATACCGCAAAATTGCGAACTATTTGACCGATCAGGGAATACCCACACCTTCGATGGTGCAGCGGGAACGTGAGCTTGAAGAAGGACGGTTATCGAAACGTAAAGTTGTTTCAACTTGGACAGATGGAATGGTAAAAGAAATTCTGGATAATGATTTTTACATGGGCACATTTCGTCTAAGGAAGCGTGCAAGAAATACCGTGCACGGGAAAGATAAACGAGTTCCCAAAGAGGAGCAATACATCTTTAAAAATCATCATCCGGCAATCATTGATCGGGCAACATTTTCACTCGTACAGGAATTAAAAGAAAAACGTAACAGAACAAATTACCGCGGCAGCCGTGGTGAGTGGATTGGATCTGAGATTCCAAATCCATTTGGGAGTTGTCTTTTTTGCAAAGACTGCGGGTGTCGCCTGACTCCGATCAAACGCCATACTTCTGCCAGAGAGCGAAAATATTATATCTGCACTACCTACAACACAAAGGGAAGACGCTATTGTTCGAAAGCTCATCTGATTGAAGAAGCGGATCTGATGGAGGATGTTTTAGCCTATATCAAGCTGTGTCGGAATGCCTTATGTGAAATAATCGCCAGCTATGACTTGAAGGATTTTGAATCAGAGAAGAAAACAATAGAAGAAAAGAAACTGGATCTTCAAGCAGACATCAACGAACGAAAAAATCAGCTCAAAGTGCTTCTTACTCAAAAAGTAAAAGATATGGCAATCTCTACCGGAAATGAAGATCTGATTAAAGAAACTTACGATTCCTTGCAGAATGATTTATTATCACAAATCCGTGGATTGGAAAAAAAGTTAAGCGATCTGGATGCAACAGTTTTAGAAACTCCGGATGTGAAGGATAAACTTAGAAATGCTCTGGATGTTGTAGATAAGATCATCGCAGGAGGAAATCTTGACCGAAGAGATATTGAACTGCTCATTGAGCGTATTGAGGTAGATGAAAATGGCCTTCCGGAGATTACATTAAAATACGGCTTATCCAATCTGATTGATTACAGTCCTGCTATCGAGCTGAACCGCCGTGAGAATACGATAATTGCTGTTGTCATGAAACTGATTGCTGAGGAAGAACGGCATTTTACATCTGCGAAATATCTTGCGGAACACATAACAGCGCTTGGAATCAAGAAGACAAAGAAAAATATCATGCCCTATATCGAGCTGATGAAAGAGCAAGGAATCCTGGAAGCTACGGATAATTCATTGAAGCCATACAACATCGTAAAGACAAAGGAAGAAATCACAGCACTTGCCTGCAATTTTGTGTCTGATTTGCCTGCTGAAATGACCGCAAAGCAGTTATCAGACGATTATTTACATTGCTATGGAGGCAGCAGGCGGCATGCCTGAAATGGTTTTTGAGTATATTCTAAAGCAAAAAGGAATCGACCCAGAAAAGGATCTCACAATCAATCAAAGCATTGATTTTGGTTCTACCGCGGCTGCATTTTCCGGTGGCCAGGGGGACTTTACCGTCGAATTTGAACCGGCAGCAACCACTCTGGAACAGCAGAATGCCGGCTATGTCGCAGCATCACTCGGTGTAGATTCAGGTTACGTTCCCTACACAGCCTACAGTGCAAAAAGCAGCTATATGAAGGAAAACCCGGAGGTGATCCAAAGTTTCACCAATGCACTGCAAAAGGGTATGGATTACGTCCAGACACATACACCGGAGGAAATCGCCGAAGTCATTGCTCCACAGTTTAAAGAAAACGATCTTGAAACCATCACTACCATCGTCAGACGTTATCATGAACAAGATACCTGGAAAGAGAATTTGATTTTTGAAAAAGAAAGCTTCGAACTTCTTCAGGACATTCTAGAAAGTTCCGGTGAGTTGAAGGAGCGTACACCATATGAAGAATTAGTTACAACTGTATATGCAAAAGAAGCGATAAAGGATTAATTTCAACACTTCAACAGAAAAAATGCAGCGGCTTCCGGTTCTTTCGAAAGCTGCTGCATTTTCTATTTTTCTATTATGAATTTCTTCTTCCTAACGAATAAATCCTTTCTGATATGCCATACCTTTGTTAAATGTATACATCTCAGCGATCGTTGCTTCATAATACGGCTGAACATAGAGAAGAGACAGGATTCCGCATGTAAATGCAGATAGAATGTTCCAGCCAAGGAAAGACAGATCCAGTACAAATGCTTCCCATTTCTGTCCGTTCATCATCTGTTTACTTATAAGAAATGCTTCTTTTCTATCCATTCCCGGATTCTCGGCGAGGATATACGGTACCATTTTGTATTCATAGCTCTTAATAATTCCCGGTACAATAAGTAAAAGTGACCACAACAAAATATAAAGATCTCTCAAAAACATTGTCAGCACAATATTTCCAAAATATCCTGATTTGAACGGATCAATCATGGTCCCGATTCCTGGTCTTCCGGTCTGGTTCAGGATAAAGAAACGAGATCCTCCGACGATAAGCACATTCTCTGCTAGAATACGAAGTAAGGTACCTACCAGCGTCATAATGATTACGAACGCTGTTGCGATTCCTGTAATCAGTACTGCTCCCGGCGCACTTACAATTGAACTACCTGCTCCATTCGAAACGTAATCGCCTTCTCCGTTATACTGGAATCTCTCGGTTACATTTCCTCCGCCAAAGATCAGGGAAATGATTCCCATCAAAAGTGCAACCGCAACTGCTGCACCATAGTTCCTCTTAAACGCCATCTTACCTCTCATTTTAAGGTCTTGTCTGTTCCACATAGCTGTTACCTCCCATAAAAACTTATTCTTTTGTTGCCTGAATCTGTTCATTCAAATCATTTAAATAAACCCAACGCTCCATCTTTTCTTCCAGCGTATTTTCTACCCCTTCTTTCTCTTTCATCAATTCGCTAAGGCGGAGAGAATTTGTTGCATTTTTTAAAATCTCTTCATCCAGGCTTTCTATTTTTTCTTCCAACTTGGCGATCTCCTCATCGATTGTCTCAAATTCTTTCTGTTCTTTATAGGAAAATTTCAGCTTTTTCTCTCGCTGTTTCCATGTCACCTTGTTCAGGTTTTTCTGCTCATCCGGAGCATCAGAACTTGAGTTTTCATTTTTACCCAAAGATGCTTTCGTACTTTCTTCATAAGGAAGCGTTTCCAGTTCTTTGCGGATCAGATAATCGGAATATCCTCCCTCAGACTGCCGGATTACGCCATTTCCTTCAAAGGCAAAAATACGGTTTACTGTTCTGTCAAGGAAATATCTGTCGTGGGATACAATAATAATGATTCCCGCAAAATGATCCAGATAATCTTCCAGAATCGTAAGTGTCTGGATATCGAGATCGTTCGTCGGCTCATCCAATATCAGCACATTCGGAGAACCCATCAGCACCCGCAAAAGATAAAGTCTTCGTCTCTCACCTCCGGAGAGCTTCCCGATCTGCGACCACTGCATCGCTCCGTCAAACAGGAAACGTTCCAACATCTGGGAGGCCGTTACCTTTCCGTCCGAGGTCATAACGTATTCTCCAACCTCTTTGATATAATCAATCACCTTAAGTGAGGTATCCATGTATTCATTTTCCTGAGAAAAATATCCGATACGTATCGTCTGCCCGATATCTACCGTTCCTTGGTCCGGCTTTACGATTCCATTAATAATCTTAAGGAGAGTGCTTTTCCCGCAGCCATTGCTTCCGATAATTCCGATGCGGTCGTTTTTCAGGAAAATATATGAATAATCATCGATCAGGCACTTTTCTCCATAGGATTTGGAAATGCCGTTCAGCTCGATCGTCTTATTTCCCATGCGGGAAGAAACAGAATCGAACTGCACTCTTCTTTCTGCCTGGATGTCCTGAATCTCCTGCATCGCCTTGATCCGGTCAATATGGGCTTTCTGCTTAGTACTTCTCGCCCTTGCTCCTCTATGAAGCCACTCCAGCTCTGTTCGAAGGAGACTCTTTCTCTTTCGCTCCGTCGCAAGTTCCATATTCGCACGTTCTTCTTTGAGGCGCACAAATTCAGAATAATTTCCCGGATAACTGTATAGCTTCCCTTTATCCACTTCCACTATCCGGTTAGCAACGCGGTCCAAAAAATATCTGTCATGTGTTACCATGAGAATCGCACCACGAAAACGGATCAAATATTCCTCCAGCCACTCGGACATCGCATTATCAAGGTGGTTCGTCGGCTCATCCAGAATCAGAATATCTGCATCTCTTAAAAGAGTCTGCACCAGAGCAACTCTCTTTTTCTGTCCGCCTGACATATGTTCGATCTTCTCATCAAAATCTGTAAATCCAAGCTGTCCCAGCATGGACCTTGCCTCGGCTTCAATGCTCCAACGGTTCAGTTCGTCTACATTTCCCTTGATCGCCGCTTTCAAAATCGTGGTTCCCTCTTCAAATTCCGGAGTCTGCGGAAGATAACAGATCTTCACATGGTTTCCCATACTGATTTTCCCAGAATCATACGGTTCTATACCGGCTGCCACCTTAAGAAGAGTGGATTTCCCCATTCCGTTGATTCCAATAATACCAATCTTTTCATTTTCATTGATTCCAAATCCTACATCATCCAGAAGTACACGGTCTGTATAGGATTTTGTAATATGTTCCATTGTCAGCAAATTCATGATGTATCTTCTCACTGCCCATAGCTTAACAACAGGCAGTTTTTCTTTCTTTTAAATTCCTACTGCTACACTATTATACGCACATTTATTTAGCTGCGTCAACATCAGATTCGCTTTTTACCTCTTCGCTGTTCTCCCACACATTTTCGGCAATATCGGCCAATGTCATATTCTTTAATAAAGCAATGACATCTTCGTCAATCTGATCCCAGACAAGCTTCCTTATCGCAAGCTGAAGTGCATCAAGCTTCTCCTCTTTCTTCACTTCTACAATGCAGAACTTTTCTTCCACTGCGTTAAATATTTCTTCTGCTGTCGTCTGATCTGCCGGCTTTGCCAGCATATATCCTCCTCTCGGACCTTTCATGCTCTTCACCACGCCGGCTTTCTTAAGTTCATGAAATACCTGCTCCAGATAACTAAATGACATCTCCTGTCTTCCTGCTATCTCCGCCAGAGGAATTGGATTTTCTTTCATATTGGTCGTAAGATCAACAAGTGCCTGTAATGCGTATCTTGCTTTCTTAGATACTTTCATACCATACCTCTCCAGTTTCTTCGCTTATTTTTTCCACTTCATCAACAATACTTTGCAGTGTAACTTCTTTCGTCGTCTTCTGAATTCTCTCCCAAAGACGATACCACACCTCCTGTACCCTACATGTATCAATGTTTCCGTCACATTTTCCTTCATCTAAAAGACATGGTATCAGTACAAGATCATTCTCGACTGCCGCAAGCACCTCATACGCAGTAATCTCGTTCGCTTCCTTTGCCAGATAGTAGCCTCCATGTGCTCCGCGTATACTGGTAACAATCCCCTTATCTTTAAGCCGTTTCACTATTCGTTCCAGATATTTTTCGGAAAGATTTCGACGATTCGCAATATTCTTCAAGCTTTCCCAGGAATCTTTTGTCGAATGCATGGCAAGGTCTACTACTATTTCTAATGCATAAATTCCTTTCGTAGATATCTTCATCAAAGTTTCCTCCAAAATTTCTTTCTTTTCTTTCATTGTAATGGATAATGCAATTTGGCACAATCTATATTCAATAATTTTTTTTGCTTTTTGTCATATTTACATAGTTTTTTGCGCATTTTCAAGCAATCTATTGACGTTTTTTCACTCTCATGGTAAAGTGTTTATGATAAGTACAATTAGGTAAGGTGTGTAATCTTACCTACTTCTAAAATCTAAATGGAGGTAGAACGATGAACAAGGGCACCGTAAAATGGTTTAACAACCAGAAAGGCTATGGATTCATCTCCGACGAAGCTCACAATGACATTTTCGTTCATTACAGCGGGCTGAATATGGAAGGATACAAGAGCCTTGAAGAAGGTCAGGAAGTCGAATTTGAGATTTTCCAGGGCGAAAAAGGACCTCAGGCAGTCAATGTTACCAAGCTGTAATCAAAATTGGTGTACCTTTTATATATGTAAATCGCTTTTTATTTAAATATTTAAAAGTCATACATGAATTTAGATTTAGATGAGGGAAAAAAGGAATCGTAATTTTTACGATTCCTTTTTTGTCAATATTTATACAATATTTGCTTTATCTACTTCTTCTAACTGTTCAGAGCCAAGCACTTTTTTGTACAAATCTATTTAGCTTTGAACTGTTACCACATTTTTTATTTAAGATATTATGTAAAATCAAACAGGGAAAGCTGGTTTGTCTCCGGAAGATCTCCCAGAAGTCCCATCTCATCCATCAGGTCAATTACCGTCTTGCTGACCTTCGTCCGCTGGCGGAAATCATCTTTCGACAGATACGGTCCGTCTTTGGAGGCGATTTCTACCGCCTCTGCAGCCTTGTCTCCCATTCCTTCGATGGTATTTAGCGGCGGAAGCAGTTTTCCGTCCACGATTTTAAATTTCGTCGCAGTTGAATTGTAAATATCAATCGGAAGGAATTCAAATCCCCTCGCATACATTTCCAGGACATTTTTCATATCTTTTAAAGTATCCTGGTCTTTTTTGCTGAGCTGATTTAATTCCGCGCGGCGTTTATACTCCTTCATATGATAGAGCAGCTTTTCTTTTCCCTGTCCCATCAGTTCGTAGGAAAATGCGGACGCGCGGATTCCGAAATACGCTGCGTAATAAGCCAGCGGATAATTCAGCTTGCAGTAGGCGATTCGATAAGCCATCATGACATAAGCCGCCGCGTGCGCCTTCGGGAACATGTACTTAATCTTCTCGCAGGACCAGATATACCACTCCGGAACATCGTGCTCCAGCATGTCCTTCTTAAATTCCGGCCACTCTTTACACTTTCCTTTTGCCACGGCTCCTTTACGCACACGTTCCATGATCGTAAAGGATTCCTCACTGTCCAGACCTTTATTAATAAGATAAGTCATGATATCATCTCGGGTACAGATTGCCGTGGAAATCGTTGCCTTTCCTTCTTCGATCAATGTCTGTGCGTTATTCAACCATACGTCCGTTCCATGAGAAAGCCCGGAAATACGAATCAGATCGGACAAGGTCTTTGGCTTTGTATCCACTACCATCTGGATAACGAAATCGGTTCCGAATTCCGGAATTCCAAGACATCCAACCGGGCACCCGTCAATATCCTCGGGCGTAATTCCAAGTGCCTCTGTTCCTGCGAAAAGAGACATGACTCCCGGGTCATCGAGCGGAATATCGGTTGCCTTGAAAATATTGTTTCGTCCGTCATAACCGGTATCCATCGAATCGGAATTAATGAGTTCCTCCAGTGTCTTGATCATCGTTGGATCATCGTGTCCGAGAATATCAAGCTTCAGAAGGTTGTGGTCGATGGAATGATAATCAAAATGTGTGGTAATGATATCCGTCGTCATATCATTTGCCGGGTGCTGGATCGGGGTAAAGGAGTTGATGTCCTCTCCGTGCGGAAGCACGACAATTCCTCCCGGATGCTGCCCGGTACTGCGCCTGATCCCGGTACAGCCCTGTACGATACGATCAATCTCGCAGTTCCGCTTTCTGTCCCCCCGCTCTTCATAATAATTCTTCACATAGCCGTATGCGGTCTTATCCGCAAGTGCCGCGATGGTACCGGCGCGGAAGGTCTGTCCCTGACCGAAGATAACTTCGGTATATTTGTGTGCCTTACTCTGGTAGTCTCCGGAGAAGTTCAGGTCGATATCCGGCTCTTTATTTCCCTTAAAGCCAAGGAAGGTCTCAAACGGAATATCAAATCCATCCTTCACCAACTTTTCTCCGCAGACCGGGCACAGCTTATCCGGCATATCGTGACCGCAGCCGCCTGCATATTTGCGGACTTCTTCGGATGTAAAATCACTGTAATGACATTTTTTGCAATAATAATGCGGTGACAGAGGATTTACCTCTGTGATACCGGACATGGTCGCCACAAAGGAAGAACCAACCGATCCACGTGATCCAACCAGATAACCGTCCTCATTTGACTTCCATACCAGTTTCTGTGCGATAATGTACATTACGGCAAATCCGTTGGAAATAATGGAGTTAAGCTCCCTTTTTAATCGCTCTTCAACGATTTCCGGAAGCGGATCCCCATACATCGAATAGGCCTTCGAGTAACAGATATCCGTGAGCAGCTGGTCGGAATTTTCAATGACCGGAGGACATTTATCCGGTCTTACCGGAGAAATCTTTTCGATCATGTTTGCAATCTTATTCGTATTTGCAATTACTACCTCATAAGCTTTTTCCGAACCGAGGTAGGCAAATTCTTCCAGCATCTCTTCTGTAGTACGAAGGTATAGCGGTGCCTGCTGATCCGCATCTGAGAACCCTTTCCCAGCCATGATGATCCGCCTGTACACTTCGTCATCCGGATCCATGAAATGCACATCGCAGGTACCGACCACCGGCTTATGAAACTGTTCTCCCAGGCGGACGATTTTCCGGTTCATATCCTTCACGTCCTCCATGGAATGAATGGCGCTGACTCTGTCGCTGTCGATCATGAATGCATTATTTCCAAGGGGCTGGATTTCCAGATAATCATAGAAATCCACAATCTTCGCGATCGTTTCTTCCGATTTTCCGTTCAGGAGCGCCTGGTAGAGCTCCCCTGCCTCACAGGCACTTCCGACAATCAGCCCTTCTCTGTACTGATTCAGCACACTTTTCGGAATTCTGGGTCTTCTTCCATAATAGGTAAGGTGGGAAAGCGATACCAGTGTATAAAGGTTCACTCTTCCCAGATCATTTTTCGCCAGAATGATAACATGATAAGTCGGCAGTTTTCGGATGGCATCCGGGTTCAGATTTCCAAAACGGTTCACGCCCTTTAAGGTTGTGATATCCCGTTCTTTTAACATCTCAATAAATTTCACGAAAATTTCTGCAGTCGCACCGGCATCATCCACCGCACGGTGATGATTTTCCAGAGAAATATCCAGCGCCTTTGCCACCACATCCAACTTATATTTGGAAAGTGCCGGAAGAAGCACCCTCGCAAGTGCCACCGTATCCACCGACACAAAATGCGGTTCAATATCCAGATATCTGCAGTTCTGTTCAATAAATCCCACATCAAATCCGGCGTTATGCGCAACGAGCGGAGCATCCCCGATAAACTCCAGGAACTGCGGCAGGATCACATCAATTCCCGGATAATCCATCACCATCTCATCGGTGATACTGGTCAGCTGGGTGATGTTAAACGGGATCGGTCGTCCCGGATTGACGAAGGTACTGAATTTGTCCGTGATCACTCCATGCTCCACCTTCACTGCTCCGATTTCAATGATCCGGTCGGAAATGGCAGAAAATCCGGTGGTCTCAATATCGAACACCACATAGGTATCATCAAGCGACTGATTCCCGGCACCTTTCGCGATCTCTGTGAGATCATCGACTAGATAACCTTCCACTCCGTAAATGACTTTGAACGGATCGTCTTTATCCAGTCCTTCTATGAAATGGTTCGCATCCGGAAACGCCTGAACAACTCCGTGATCGGTGATCGCGATGGCAGGATGTCCCCAGGAATGGGCCCTTTTGACCAGCGCCGTTGCCTCCGATACCCCATCCATATCACTCATCTTTGTATGGCAGTGAAGCTCCACTCTTTTCTCCGGGTACTTATCCTTTCTTCCCACTCGGGTATCTGTCGCTTTGCGGATTCCGGTTACTGACCCGATGGTAAGCTCCCCATCAAATTTATCGATGGTGGTAACACCTTTGATCTTCAGAAACACCCCCGGTTTTATCTCACCTAAAAGCTCCGGTAACTGGTCGTTTCTGGTAAACATTTTCACCATGATCGTATCTGTAAAATCAGTCACGGCAAACATAATGATCGTCTTTTCATTACGAATTTCACGGGTATCAAAGCTGATGACCTGACCTCGGATGGTGATCTCTCCCATCTCGGATACCACCTGCTTCAGCTCGATTGGTGTATCGTCGAAATCCCGTCCGTAAATCACATTCGGATCATCCGAGCGCTTCAGCGGATAATCCCTCTTCTGGAATGATCCTCCGCCCTTGAACCCATTTGATTTTCCTGCAAATTCCTGTTTCTTCTCCGGCATCTTTGCATCCGCTTTTTCCTGTTTCGGTTTCGCTTCTGTTTTCTCTGACCTCTTCGCTTCTTTTTCCGGTTTTTTCCCTGCAGTTTCTCCTGCTTTTGCGGAAGCAGTTTGCTCTGCTTTTACCCCGTTTTTGGCCTGAAGCGCCTGGTTTCTTTCAAGAATCGCATCCACTTCCTGCTGAAGCTGCATTTCGTTAAATTTACGGTATTTGCTCTCTTTTACTTCTTCATATTCCACTCTGATTTCCACAGGAACGTGAAATCTTGTATCGAATATTTTTCTTAAATATGCACAGATGGCATCCGTTCTTCCTTCTGCCACGATCGTATCTGCAAGTGTCAGACAGATCACATTTTCACCTTCAAAGCTGATCTTCGCCTGCTGAAACATGTTCTTTTCAAGCACACTTCTTTGCTCCAGTTCGAACAGAATGCTCTCCCTGTAAGCATCTATCAGATTCTCGGGTGTGTAAAGCCCGGACAGTCTGTACTCTTCTACGATCATTACGGGAATCCCCATCTGGGAAAAGAGCTGCAATTCAATCCGGCGCTCCATCTGATATACAATTTTCTTCGGAATCAGATGGGTACTGAAAATATGTACCTTAATATGGTCTTTCGCAGAAGTAGAGGTGATTTTCGTCACCTCTACCTCCCGAAACAGCGCCTGGCTGTCATTATCTACTTTTAATGTTGGAAATACATCAAAAAATAATTTTGTCATTTATTCTTCGCCCCAATGTTCCAATTCTTCTCTAAGCACATCCAAAAGCTCTTCTTCTTTCACTTTTTTAATGATCTCTCCCTTTTTGATCAGAAGACCTTCTCCAATGCCACCGGCAATTCCGATATCCGCTTCCTTTGCTTCTCCCGGTCCGTTTACCACGCAACCCATAACTGCAACTTTGATGTCAAGTGGGAACTCTGCGACCATGGTCTCCACTTTATTTGCAAGAGAAATCAGATCAATCCTCGTTCTTCCGCAAGTCGGGCAGGAAACCACTTCGATTCCTCCCTTTCTAAGGCCAAGCGTCTTTAAGATCAGTTTCGCACTCTTGATTTCCTCCAGCGGATCTCCTGTAAGGGAAACGCGGATCGTATCTCCGATGCCTTCATGAAGGATAATGCCAAGTCCAACGGAGGACTTGATATTTCCTGAAAGAAGGGTTCCCGATTCTGTGATTCCCACATGAAGAGGATACGGACACTCTTTCGCGATCAGCTCATGTGCTTTCACACACATCAGCACATCGGAAGACTTGATGCTGACTACCAGATTGTCGTACCCCATCTTCTCGATCATATGCACCTTATCAAGTGCACTCTCAACGATTCCTTCTGCAGTCACACCGCCGTATTTTGCGACCAGTTCCTTTTCCAGAGAACCGCTGTTCACACCGACACGGATCGGGACTCCGTATTCCTTTGCCTTATCAACGACAGCTTTCACGCGATCCTCGCTTCCGATATTTCCCGGATTAATCCGGATCTTATCCGCACCGTTCTCAATTGCGGCAATCGCAAGTCTGTAATCAAAATGAATGTCTGCCACAAGTGGAATATGAATCTGCTTCTTGATCTCTTTTAATGCTTCTGCAGCTTCCATCGTAGGTACAGCACAGCGTATGATCTCGCATCCCGCCCGTTCAAGCGCCAGGATCTGCTTCACTGTTGCTTCCACATCTTCTGTCTTCGTGTTCGTCATGGACTGGATCGCAACCGGATTTCCACCGCCGATTTTCACGCTGCCGATCTGTATCACTTTTGTATCATTTCTCGTCATTTTCCATCTTCCTTTCGTGCGTCATCTTCTGCCGAAGATCATTTGTTATTTTCCTCTAACGAAAAAGAACTGATCTCCGTAATCCCATTCTGTTAATGTAAGCTCACTTCCGTCAACGCTGTAACGGAACTTCGTATCCATCGAACTTACTGCCGATTCTACTTCTTCCAAAGAAGCTGCCCCATCAAGTTCCTCTACTGCCTTATCAATTGCATCCTGATGAATCTGGAAGGTGATCTCTTTGTCCGCCGTCTCCAGTGAGAACTCCATCTCCACCTTCAGTTCCTTTCCATCTATCAGATTATCCCATGTAAGAAATGCCTGGTTCTTTCCTTTGATCTCAAGCACCATATCGGTGTCTTCCTGTTTCCAGATACCTTCCAGCGGATTCCCAAAAAATCCTTTATAAAGGAAAAATGCCATGACTATAATAATCAGGACTGTCGCTCCTCTCATGGTATACTTCCACAATCTGTCTCTCTTTTCTTCGTCATTTCCTGCTATCAGCATATAAAACAAGTCCTCCTGTATATGACCTTTCTTCCTACTCAATTATACGGGGTTTCCACTTTCATGTCAACGGTACTCCAAAAATCCTGCCGGGTGCAAACAAGAAAAGCAGGCATGCAAAATGTGCTTTAATCAAGCCATTTCATATACCTGCCTATATTATTTTCTTGTTCTAATCTACAATATCGTGGAATAATTCTTTTACAGAAGGATAGATTTTCCGGAATTTCTGATAGCGTTTTTCATACTTTTCTACCAGTTCAGCATCCGGCTCAACGGTTCCGGTTACTTTAACCAGCTTTTCTGCTGCTGTTTCTACATCCGGATATTCACCGCATCCTACTGCCGCGAGGATTGCTCCTCCAAGAGCCGGTCCTTCTTCGCTTTCGATGACTTCTACTGTCAGATTCATGATATTCGCGATCATCTTCTTCCAGAGCGGACTCTTTGCACCGCCTCCGCAAATTCTGGTGCTCTTCGGGCAGATACCAAGACTTCTTGCCACCTCAAGCGAATCTCTTAATGCAAATGCCACGCCTTCCAGAACCGCCTGTGTCATATCGGCTCTTGTGGTATCCATCGTCATTCCGATAAATGTAGCCCTTGCAAACGGATCGTTATGCGGAGAACGCTCTCCCATCAGATACGGAAGATAGTACACATGATTTTCTCCAATCTTTTCGATCTGGGCCTGCTCGCCTTTAAAATCTGTCGTTTTTAAGATTTCTTCGGACCACCATTTGTTGCAGGACGCAGCACTTAACATACATCCCATCAGATGATAGTTTCCGTCTGCATGTGCAAAGGAATGCAGGGCGTTGTTCTCATCGACTCCGAATTTCTCACTGGAAATGAAGATGGTACCTGAAGTTCCGAGGGAAATGTTACATTTTCCATCGCCGACAGTTCCGGTTCCGACTGCTGCCGCAGCGTTATCCCCGGCACCGGCAATAACCTTCACCTTCTCGGTAAGGCCGAGTTCCAGAGCTGTCTCCGGTTTTAATGTTCCTACAACTTCATAGCTTTCATGGAGCTTTGGAAGCATATCTTCTGTGATACCGCAGATTTCCATCATCTCTTTGGACCAGCATTTATTCTTCACATCCAGAAGAAGCATTCCGGATGCATCCGAATAATCAGAGCAAAAACTTCCTGAAAGACGGTAAGCCAAATAGTCTTTTGGAAGCATGATCTTTTTGATCCTTGCAAAATTTTCCGGCTCATTTTCTTTTACCCAGAGAATCTTCGGAGCTGTAAATCCGGTAAACGCGATGTTTGCCGTATATTCGGATAATTTATCTTTTCCGATCTTCTGATTCAGGTAATCTGTCTCTTTTGTTGTTCTTCCGTCATTCCAGAGAATTGCAGGACGGATGACCTGATCATTTTCATCCAGGATTACCAGACCATGCATCTGACCGCCGAAACTGATTCCGGCTACCTGTTCCTTGTCAAATCCTTCTACAAGTTTTCGGATTCCTTCTGCTGATTTTTCATACCAGTCCTTCGGATTCTGCTGAGACCAGCCCGGGTGCGGGAATTCCAGAGGGTATTCCTCTGAAACGATCTTTTTAATCTCACCCTTTTCGTCCATGAGCAACAGCTTGACCGCTGATGTTCCCAAATCAACGCCTATGTACAGCATGTCTTTTCCTCCATCTGCTTATCTTCAAATTATGCCCACGGATTCTCTGTCGGATATCTTACACCCTTCGGCTGATTGTATCCGATCTCTTCTACAGGAACTCCGATGTATTTGAATACTTCGAAGAGTGCTTTTCCGAAATGTCCGAAAGCAACTGCTCCGTGATGCGGGAAGTTCTTCTCGATCAGCACATGACGATAGAAACGTCCCATTTCCGGAATTGCGAAAATACCGATTGATCCGAATGAGCGGGTTGCAACAGGAAGTACTTCGCCCTGTGCGATATATGCACGGAGAACATTATCCGCTGTGCTCTGCAGTCTGAAAAATGTGATATCTCCAGGAACGATATCTCCTTCGAGAGTTCCCTGTGTTACTTCTTCCGGAAGTGTTCTTGCCATGATCATCTGATATTTCATTTCGCAGAAAGAAAGCTTGGATGATGCAGTATTTCCACAATGAAATCCCATAAAGGTATCTTTCTGTGTATAGTCGTATTTTCCTTTGATATCTTCTTCGAAGAGGTCACCAGGAACGGAGTTGTTAATATCAAGCAGAGTTACGGTATCCTGGCTTACAACGGTTCCGATAAATTCGCTGAGTGCTCCGTAGATATCTACTTCACAGGATACCGGGATTCCCTGTGCGGTAAGGCGGCTGTTTACATAGCATGGAACGAATCCAAACTGTGTCTGGAAAGCCGGCCAGCATTTTCCTGCGATTGCTACATATTTTCTGTATCCTCTGTGTTCTTCTACCCAGTCTTTTAAGGTAAGCTCGTACTGGGCAAGTTTTTTAAGGATCTCCGGTTTCTTATTTCCGGTTCCCAGTTCTTCTTCCATCTCTTTTACAAGAGCCGGAATTCTTTCATCTCCTGCATGCTTATTGAATGCTTCGAAAAGATCAAGCTCTGAGTTCTCTTCAATCTCTACTCCGATGTTGTAGAGCTGCTTGATCGGTGCATTACATGCAAGGAAGTTTAGCGGTCTGGGTCCGAAGCTGATGATCTTAAGATCGTTCAGTCCAACGATCGCACGGGCAATCGTTGCAAATTCATAAATCATATCTGCACATTCTTCGGCAGTTCCTACCGGGTATTCCGGAATATATGCTTTGATGTTTCGAAGCTTTAAATTGTAGCTTGCGTTCAGCATACCGCAGTACGCATCTCCACGTCCCTGTATCAGGTTATTGCCTGTCTCTTCGGCTGCCGCAATAAACATCTTCGGTCCTTCGAAATGTTTCGCAAGAAGGGTTTCTGAAATCTCCGGTCCGAAGTTTCCAAGATATACAACAAGTGCATTACATCCTGCTTTCTTGATATCCTCTAATGCCTGTACCATGTGAATCTCGCTTTCAACGATACATACAGGACATTCGTAAATGTCTTCTTCTCCATATTTTTCTTTGTATGCTTTTACAAGTGCTTCTCTTCTTGTTACGGAAAGGCTTTCCGGGAAACAGTCACGGCTGACTGCCACGATTCCCATCTTCAGTTCTGGCATGTTATTCATGATTCATTCCTCCTGTTTCATCAATCGAATCTTCCAGACCGGATTGTGACTGTCTTATTTTGAAAGATCAATATTCTCTCCCACAAGTCCTACATAGGCACCTTCAATGCCTGCTTCTTCATGTGCAAGGAGCCATTTGTTCTTTGCAAAAAGAAGCTTGTCATCATATGACTTTGTATGACAGGTCATAAGGTCTGTATTGGTTCCTTCCGGCAGAACAACGACACATTTAAATCCATTGTCATCTGTACTGCACGGTGCATAGTGGAGCGTCGTTGCATAGAGTTCCACACCGGTTCCTGCCGGTACGAAGAACGCTTCCACATTTGCGGTATCATATGTAAACATATTCTGAATGTCCTGCTGTTTTCCCAGAAGCAGGATCATATCAGTGATTGCGATATCGACTTCTGAACTTCTGTGGTACTCCAGTGCATCCAGTCTGGTATTCTTCCCGATGCAGTATCCGATCTGAATCGGAAGTTCACCGAACATCCGCATCTTCAGATTGATGGCTGTTCTCCCGCATTCGAGCGCTTTAACAGAAGGTACATAAACGACATTCTCCGGAATCTCATAATTTTCCATCTCTTTTGCGATTCCGTCGAATTCATAATACTCATCAAGAATACGTCCATATTGTGCAAATTCTTTGTCGGTTACGTTTTTAATTTCCATAATCCTTCTCTCTCTTTTCTTTTTCATCTGCGAAACAATGATTTCACGTTCCATTATTTATCCCACATTATTTACAGATTTTTCTGCGCCCAAGTCCGTATCGCTGGATTTAGTATAGCATTTTTTATGCTTTTTTCACTACCGAAAACTTGTCCTCTTAACTGCAATTTTTTGTCTTTCTATAGTCACTTGGAAGCATTTGATATTTCTTTCTGAATGCCCTGGTAAATGCTCTTGCATCCGTAAATCCATGGTGCTCCGCAATTTCTCCGATACTGCTTGTGGTATTTACAAGTTCTCTGTAAGCATACTCAAGACGTACACTCTGCAAATAGGATTTATAGTTCATATGTGCATATTTCTGAAACATCCTGGATAGATACGAAGGGGAATATCCAAATTCCTTTGAAAGTGTTCCCAGTGAAATATCGGAAGTATAATTCTTCTTAAGATAACTGATGATTTCAGAAAGACGCCCCAGATTTCTGCGGGATTTAATGACTTCTTCACTTACTTCAAGCTTACGGTACCTAGTAACAAGAAGGTACACGAGCATGTAAAAATGGCTCTGTACTTTCAGTTCATAACCGGTCTTTTTCTCCTGATAGGTAAGATACATATCCCGAAGCAACTCCATTACTTTCGTATCCTGCTTTCTGTCACTGTGTGTAAAACAAATGAACTGTTCATCGGTGTAATAAGCTTCAAAAGTCTCGAGCGGCATCTGAAGTACCACAGTCTGATTGGCTTCTTTTGCTGCAATCGAATGAATCTCATTGGTATTTACGATTACAAAATCTCCGGCTTCTAACGACATCTTCTCTTCTTCAATATAAAATTCCAGTTTTCCGTCAAATACTGCAAAAATTTCAACCGATCTGTGCCAATGCTTCTCACGAAAATAGTTGCCGTCTTTTCCTTCAAACAAGAATAATTTGAACGGCAGATCTTCATTTGGAACGATCAATTCGTGTGTCACTTCCATCCTTTCACCTAACCTATACATCTTACTGTCACAACTTTTAATCTGAAATAAAATAGGAACTGGTTATATTATACTCCAGTTCCTTGTGCATTTCGACCACTTTTTTATGTTTTTTTTACATTTTTTAATGCATTTTATCCACTGTAATCAAAAACACTGCAATAATATTTCAAGTGCCGCATGGTATTTCTCCGCTTCCACGCCTCCACAGTTCATCATAATTCTGCATTTACCGGGCTTTATACTTGCCGGTACCGGAGTGATCACAAGCCCTTTTTTCTTTGCATTCTCGGCGATTTCTTCCGAAAAACAGTCTGTATCCAGATCCAGATAAACATGAAGCCCGGAATCACCGATCTTTACATCCGCTCTTTTCCCAAGTACTTTTTCTGCTGCATCCGCGAGCTGCCCCGCCTTTGCCATATGTATCTTTCTTGATTTTCGTATCTGTCCTGCAAGATGCCCGTCCCGAATAAACTGGGTCAGCGCAATCTGTTCCGCCTTCGATGCGGTCTGATTGTACCGGTTCTTGCGCACTTCGTACTGCTCCAGAAGTTCCGGAGGAAGCACCATATAACTGATTCGAATCGAAGGAAGAAGCATTTTGGAAAATGTTCCCAGGTACACGACTCCTCTTCCGCCCGCAAGCCCCTGAAGAGAGGGCGCAGGTCTTTGAAAATACCGAAACTCACTGTTATAATCATCTTCAATGATAAGACAGTCACGCTCCAAAGCTTCACCGATAAGAGCGAGCCTTTCCGCAACCGGCATCACGCCTCCCCATCTGGTCATCTGTGACGGAGACAGATAGTAAACGCTGCATCCTTCTTCATGATAATCTCCTGCCAGTGTAAATCCAAAGTCCTCAAAAATCGAACATCCCTGCACAAAATCCGAGTTATAAAAAGCGGCCTTTTTGCGTTCTATTATCATCGGACACAGGATGTGGAGAAGACTCTGCACACCCGCTCCGATCACAATCTGTTCCGGAGAACAGATAACACCTCGTACCGTGTGAAGATAATTGCAGAGAACCTCACGAAAGTCCCTCTCTCCCTGCGGCTCACCATAAGTCAAAAGCCTTGTATCCTGTCTGAGCGCACTCTTCATATAACGCCTCCACAGTTCGAACCGGAAACTTTCCCGGTCTACATTCGACGTTACAAAATCATACTGCACTTTCTGTTCTCCCTGCCTTTTTCTGACAGGTTCCATATTCGAATTTTTCTTCTGCTGATTTGCAATATCCGTAACATAATATCCACTTTGGGGGCGTGAAATAATATATCCTTCTGCCGCAAGAAGAAGATAGGCACTCTCCATCGTTGTCCTGCTGATCTGAAGCTGGATGGCCCCCTTTCTGATCGACGGAAGTTTCGTCTCCGGTGAGAGTTTCCCACTTAAGATCAATTCTTTATAATAATTGTACACACGCAGATAGCGCGGAATTTCCTGATTATCCAGTTCGGTAGACATCCTCACACCTCCTATGCTCCGGTTGCAAAATCTAATCTGACACATCAAAACAAGGAGCATCGCCCCTTGCAATCCTCCTTGTATAATAACACATCTTTTTCCTGCGCTCAATGCCACTTTTTTGATGTCCGGTTTTCGCTTTAAAATCTAATGATCTTCTTAGACGGAGTTTTTTCAAATTCCTGATCACGCACTTTCAGCTTATAGACTCTCTTATACGCCGGTGCCCCCTGATTATATGCATCGATCAGTTTCTGAAGTTCATCTTCCACATTCCTTACTCTTTTCTTTTTCACATAATCAAGATCCGGGAAGATTTCTGCTTCAATTACGCCTTCATTTTCGCGTACCAGGATTTCCTGTATGAGTCTGGCTTCTCCGATTTTATTTTCCAGTTCCTCCGGCGAAACATTTTCGCCGTTCTTTGTTATGATCAGATTTTTCTTTCGTCCGGTCAGGAAAACGAATCCGTCTTCATCCACATACCCCAGGTCTCCGATACGAAGCCATCCGTCTACCAGTGTTTCAGCTGTTTCTTCCGGCATATGGTAATATCCCATCATCACACTGCTGCCGCGAACCCAGAGCTCTCCGTCTATCACCTTGGCTTCACAGTTCGGGAGAAGTATTCTTTGCCACCCGGATCAGTGAATCATTAATGCAGATAATACTTCCAAGAGAAAGTGCCTTCAGAATATCCATACTGAGGCAGTACGCATGGTGGATTGGAAGTACGGAAAGAATCGTTGTGCGCGGCGGAATCTTCATGCCCAGGCAGGTCGCGTTTTCCGCAAGATTCCTATGGGTAAGCATAACCCCTTTACTCTTTCCCGTGGTTCCTGAGGTAAACATTATCGTACAGAGTTTGTCCGGCTGCGGTTCATATTCGCATCCCGGATTCTGTTCGTTTACAAGCTCCCAGAAAGAGTAGATCTGTTCATCATTTGCTGTTTTCTGCATCGAAATCACTGCTTTTAATTTCGGGCATTTATCTTTTACGATTTTTCCCACATCCGCACGGATCTCATCCAATACCAGCACTGTCGCATCCGCACGGTCGATAAGTTCACACATCTCTTCCGCCGGAAGATGATACATCGTATGAAGGACATGGGTAAACACATATTTCGGTGAAGTAAATGCGCAATCGGAAATCACTCCCTTCACCTGGGGCGGAAGTTCCATCCCCACTGCCATGAGGGCAGTTGATCCGCCCATAGAAATACCGTGCAAAAGAATCTGTACCTCTTCTCCACAGAGTGCAATGATTTTATCGTTCCATCCAAGGACATCGTATCTGTCCAGGCATCCGAAACCAATATGTTCCCCTTCGCTCATGCCGTGCGCTCGTTCATCGATGAGCAGCATCGCAAAACCGTTTTTCAGATAATAATCCGAAAGCCCCGTAAAGTCGTTCATTCCCTGGCTGGTATAACCATGACAGCAGATCACCACTTTTTTGGCATCGTTGTTCGGGAACCATGTGGCATGAAGCTTAAGACCATCTTTTGATGTCTGATAGATATCTTGATGAGGCTGGGCAAGAAGATATATCTGCATAAGTCATAATCCAGTTACCTCCCTCTTGGTTTCTTTTCGACCGACGGTCGATTCTTTTCTCTTCAATCATACTATCATTTCGACTGTCGGCCAATTCGTGAAATGTTACAATTTTAAACATCTTTCCTATATTCGGAACTCAAACCGGAGTTAACTGAAATCATCCGTCAGGGAATCGATAAAAGTGATATTCATTTCGACCAGCCGGCCGCTCTGGCTGAAATCGCACTGATTATCCTGACCGTCAAACTGGATAATACCATTGCGCCTTCAAACGAAGAAGAAATCGCAGAAACAATCCGCGGTCTTATTACACTTCTTGAAAAAGGAACCGACAATCCGCCGGGTTCTCTTAGCTTTCTTACATCCTTCTAACTGTCCCCTTAAAAAATATTATTTTTGTACATTTGATAAATGACACTTTTGCATTATCCTATAGAAAATACTTATTGCATCCAACGGCGCCTGGATGCAATAAGTTTTTTCAGAAAGGATATGTAGATTATGGTAAAACGAGTGGCAGTCATCAACGATATGTCCGGTCTTGGAAAATGCTCCCTGACTGCGGCAATTCCGGTTATTTCGGTCATGGGCGTACAGGCCTGTCCTGTTCCAACCGCAGTTCTCACAAATCAGACCGGATACGACAGCTATTACTGCGATGATTATACAGATAAAATTGATTATTACACCAGCGAGTGGCAGAAAAGAGGGCTTACCCTCGATGGGATTTACACTGGTTTTCTCGGGAGCGAAGCTCAGGTCGAGAAGATTCTGAACTTCAACAAAGTATTTCGCAAAGAAAATACGCTTCTCTTTGTAGATCCGGTCATGGGCGATAATGGAAGAGTCTATGACATGTATACACCCACGCTTCGAGAGCAGATGCGAAATCTCGCACTCCACGCAGATGTAATTACTCCGAATCTCACTGAATGCTGCCTGCTGGCAGGTGCAGATTATGAAGCAGTTTTCTCTCACGCCGGTGAGCCGGATTATCTGGAACAGGTTGCCAAAATGGCAAGACCTCTTCTAAAATCAAAGGTCGGCACCATTATCATAACCGGCATCATCCACCGGGGCGCAAAAGATACTGCCCCCAAATATTACAATCTGATTCTTACTGAGGGCGACTGCCAATTTGTTTCGTCCGAAATCCACGGCGGAAGCTATTCCGGCACCGGTGATCTTCTGGCATCCGTGGTCTGCGCCGAAATGGTCAGAGGCGGGAGCGCTCTAAGCGGTGTAAAACGTGCCGTAAGGTTCCTTAGTGCCGCACTTACTGAAACAGCAAGAGAACAGATCCCGCGAAACGACGGAATCAATTTTGAGCCGTACCTTTCCCTGCTCCTGTAGGGGTAACTGGGGGACGGGTACATAGTCACATGGAGGTACACGAATATTTCATCAACAACAATTGAAAAAACAAATACAAAAGCAACTTCTCACCAAAGACTTGTCTATATGACCAGCACTGCACTTTTTGCGGCAATGATCTGTATCACGACTGCATACATTTTCCATATTCCGTTCGGCATGAACGGCGGATATGTTCATGTGGGTGATTCACTGATCTATCTGGCAGCGGCCACACTTCCAATGCCTTACGCCATAATCGCCGGTGCGATCGGCGGCGCATTTGCCGATCTACTTACTGCTCCTATATGGGCTCCGGCAACTTTTATTATTAAAATGTTCATTGCTCTTCCTTTTACATGCAAGAAGGATAAATACATCACTCCACGCAACGTTGCCGCTGTATTTATCGCAGGTGTCCTGTCCTTTACCGGATACTATTTAGCCGATGTGATCCTTTTTGGAACCTGGGGCGCACTGATTCCATCCATCATGGGTTCTCTTGCCCAGTCCGGTGGAAGCGCGATTCTGTTCATCATCTTCGGAATTGCGCTTGACAAAATGCATTTTAAGGGAATGCTTAAAATTCAAGTACGCCTCGGCGTACTTGCTGCGAGGTGCGCGTCATGCTTTGCATGACACAATACATCTGCGCACCTCTGCAATCCGCCGGAGGCTTTATCTTGGAAGGAGATTGGACTCCCACCAAGACATATTTGTCACAA
>JAXFTO010000150.1:0-2614 GCA_034176745.1 Bariatricus sp.
CGCTCCATGTATCAACCATGGTATCAAGAAAGGTATGAGCAAAGCTCAGACAGAAGAAGCTTTAGCAGTAGAATGCGGATACTGGAACAACTTCCGTTACAATCCGGCTGCAGAAGGCGCTAAGTTCACTCTTGACAGCAAAGAGCCTAAGATGGAAGGATACAAAGACTTCCTGAACGGAGAAGTTCGTTACAACGCATTAGCAAGATTCAATCCTGAAAAAGCAGAAGTAATGTTCGCTAAGAACGAAGCTGAAGCAAAAGCAAGATATGAATATCTGAAGAAACTGGTTACTCTGTACGGAGAAGACTAGGATAAATAAAGAATAAAAAGAACGGCATGGCCTTAAGGCTGTGCCGTTTTTGCGCAAAGGGAGTTTGAAAATCAGCAAAGTGAGTAGAAATATAAGTGAACGGAAGATGAGATGGCGAGAAGGAGTATTTGATGAAAAAATCTGGAAAAGTCTGTTAATAGACGTAAATACATTGACAAGTCATCACAAAAATGTTACAAGTATTATTATATGAATAAAGAGCTGGATAGAGGCGCGGGATTCATGAGTAGCAGATTGCATAATGCTGGAGGAGGCAATATCTGTGAAAGGGGAGACCGCCGAAGGAGCTGCCGATCCTCAAAGCAGTTTCTGGGCCGGTACAGAATATGTATCGGACTGTCACGTATGTGGAGCGCTATCAAGGATATGGACCGAATGATGAATTTACAGAAGAATTATGCCATGAATGCGCCTTACAAGAAAGCGTTATTCATGGCATTTTTGTATTGCAGGGATTTGGTGAAATACGGATTCGTCGGAATCTTAGAATATCCATGCAAAAGAAGGAAAACTGAGAAAAGGGAGGATGAAAAATGAGAGACAAATTGAAAAAAATGCTTTATGCGTTCGCAGCGATGCTGATTTCGGTAAGCTGTTGTCCGTTGGTGGTACTCGCAGCCGAAGAGGCGGAGGAATATGTGCCGTCAATGTACGCGAGCTTCTGGGCACTGGTCCCGCCGATTGTTGCGATCGCACTGGCATTGATCACAAAGGAAGTGTACAGTTCCCTGTTCATTGGAATTCTGGTAGGAGGTCTTTTCTATTCGGGATTCGGATTTGAAGGAACGATCACACACATTTTCCAGGACGGAATTATCGGAGTATTATCAGACAGCTACAATGTGGGGATTCTGGTGTTCCTTGTTATCCTGGGAACTATGGTTTGCCTGATGAACAAGGCGGGTGGATCTGCCGCATTCGGAAGATGGGCAAGTTCCCATATCAAGAGTAGAGTAGGGGCTCAGCTTGCCACGGTTCTTCTGGGTGTTCTGATTTTTATTGATGACTATTTTAACTGCCTGACAGTCGGAAGCGTTATGCGTCCGGTTACCGACAAACAGAATGTATCCCGTGCAAAGCTTGCGTATCTGATCGATGCAACGGCTGCACCGGTCTGCATTATTGCACCGATTTCTTCCTGGGCGGCGGCTGTTACCGGCTTTGTTGAAGGCGAAGACGGATTTTCCATTTTCATTCGTGCGATTCCTTATAACTTCTACGCACTTCTTACAATCGTAATGATGGTGGCAATGGTTCTGATGAAAGTGGAATACGGACCAATGAAAGTTCATGAAAGAAATGCAAAAAAAGGTGATCTTTATACGACTCCGGATCGTCCGTATGCAAATGCGGAGGAGGATATGACTGACAACGGTAAGGGTAAGGTGATCGATCTTATAATTCCGATTCTTTCCCTGATTATTTGCTGCGTGATTGGAATGATCTATACCGGCGGTTTCTTTGACGGAGCAGGTTTTATAGAAGCATTCTCCAACAGTGATGCATCGGTTGGTCTGGTATTGGGAAGTTTCTTCGGGTTTGTCATCACAATCATTTTATATCTGGTAAGAAAAGTACTGAGCTTCAGCGACTGTATGTCCTGCATCCCGGACGGATTTAAGGCCATGGTGCCTGCAATCCTGATCCTGACCTTTGCATGGACACTGAAAGCGATGACAGACAGTCTTGGAGCGAAAGAGTTTGTAGCTGCCATGATGGAAACCAGCGCACAGGGACTTATGAATCTGCTCCCGGCGATCATATTCCTTGTAGCATGCTTCCTCGCATTTGCGACCGGAACATCATGGGGAACCTTCGGTATCCTGATCCCAATCGTCGTTGCCGTATTTGAAGGAAGAAATGAAACCATGATGATCATTTCTATCTCTGCATGTATGGCCGGTGCGGTATGTGGTGACCACTGCTCACCGATTTCCGATACAACGATCATGGCTTCCGCAGGAGCCCAGAGTAACCATATCAACCATGTAAATACGCAGCTTCCGTATGCAATCACCTGTGCGGCTGTTTCATTTGTAACATATATTGTGGCAGGCTTTGTGCAGAGCGCATGGATCGCGCTTCCGGTCGGAATCGTGTTGATGGTGGGAACTTTGTTTGTAATTAGAAAACTGAATTCGGCTGAAGAGGCATAAAATAGGAAAACCGTTGCATTATGAGGAAAGTGCAGCGGTTTTTTTATGCTGTTATGCATATGAGAAAATGGTACACAGGGAGCAGTGATATGTTACGGTTTATTGGAATGGAATTGTAGAATAA
>JAXFTO010000151.1:0-11080 GCA_034176745.1 Bariatricus sp.
GTTGTGACAAATATGTCTTGGTGGGAGTCCAATCTCCTTCCAAGATAAAGCCTCCGGCGGATTGCAGAGGTGCGCAGATGTATTGTGTCATGCAAAGCATGACGCGCACCTCGCAGCAAGTACGCCGAAGCGTACTTGAATATCTGAAAAGTATCAAATAATCTGATGTATCGTCACATTTTCCAAAAAAGTTCAAAATCAGATGCAATTTCTGGCGAAAAGAAATATTGAAAATCTCTTGCCAAATACTCTGATATATGTTATATTTTCAAATAGTTTGAAACTAAAAGTATTTTAAAACAAAACAAATTTAATTTAAAACCAAGAGGACATTATGAGAGGAAAGATATGTGGTACCGGTTCTTATGTGCCGGAAAACTTTTACGACAATAATGACATAGCCAAGATGGTAGAGACCAGTGATGAATGGATCCGTGAGCGTACCGGAATTGTGAGAAGGCATATTGCGGATGAGGATACGACGGTCAGCATGGCGGTGAAGGCTGCAAGGGCTGCACTTGAAAATGGTAAGGTGGAAGCAGACGAACTGGATCTGATCCTTACGGCAACCATCACACCGAATACGATCATCCCTTGTGTGGCATGTGAAGTGCAGAAAGAACTGGGAGCAGTAAATGCGACTTGTTTTGATATGAGTGCTGCCTGTGCCGGATTTGTGTTTGCTTATAACACTGCGCAGGCATATATCGCATCGGGAATGTATAAAACCATTCTGCTTATAGGAAGTGAGACGCTTTCAAATATCGTGAACTGGGCAGACAGAGGAAGCTGTATTCTATTCGGAGATGGGGCGGGAGCCGCAGTACTTAAGGCCAAGGACAAAGATCTGCTCCCGTGTGTGACTCATTCTGACGGCAATATGGGGCAAGTACTCGCTTGTGAAAGCCGGCATCAGAAAGATTGGGAGAAAAAAGAAGAATTAAGAGAAACCTATCTGTCTATGGATGGAAAGGAAGTCTTTAAATTTGCAGTAAAGAAGGTTCCGGAAGTGATAGAAGAACTCCTCGCGAAAACGGAGCTTTCCAAAGAGGATATCGACTGGTATGTGATGCATCAGGCAAACCAGAGAATCATTGAGTCTGTGGCAAAGCGAATGAAGGTTGATATTTCAAAATTTCCAATGAATATTTCAGAATTTGGAAATACTTCCTCAGCCAGCATCCCGATTTTGCTTGATGAGATGAATCGCAGCGGAAAGCTGCAGAGAGGACAGAAGATTGTTCTTGCCGGATTCGGGGCAGGACTTTCCTGGGGAGCATCCCTGATTGAATGGTAATAGCTGTCAGCGTTATCGCAAGGACGGATTACATATAAATTTTGAATAAAAACATTAAAAAAGAAAAGGAGACAAGCATTATGTTAGAAAAAGTAATTGCAATCGTAGCAGAAGGATTAGGAGTAGACGCAGCAGATCTTACAGAAGCAACCACATTTGAATCTCTTGGAGCAGATTCTCTGGACCTTATGGATATGGTAATGTCATTTGAAGATGAATTTGGGGTTGAAATTGATACAGAAGCAATCGGTGATCTTACTACCATCGGAAGTGTTGTAACTTACATTGAAGGACTTCAGAAATAAGCATTATTAAAGAAAAAGAGGTTGTAATATGAAGACAGAAGTAACCGAATTACTTGGAATAGAATATCCGATTATCCAGGGCGGAATGGCCTGGGTTGCTGAGTATCATCTTGCGGCCGGCGTATCGAATGCCGGTGGGCTTGGACTCATTGGAGCTGCGAGTGCCCCGGCAGAATGGGTACGTGAACAGATCAGAGAAGCAAAGAAGCTGACTGACAAACCATTTGGTGTTAATATCATGCTCATGAGTCCCTATGCGGATGAAGTGGCAAAAGTAGTAGCGGAAGAAGGCGTGAAGGTAGTTACCACAGGTGCCGGAAATCCGGAAAAATACATGAAGATGTGGAAGGAAGCAGGGGTTAAGGTAATCCCGGTTGTGGCTTCTGTAGCACTTGCAAAAAGAATGGAGCGCTGCGGTGCAGATGCGCTGGTGGCGGAAGGAACAGAAGCGGGAGGACATATCGGCGAGAATACAACGATGGTTCTGGTACCGCAGATTGTAGATGCGGTGAACATCCCTGTCATTGCGGCAGGCGGAATTGTAGACGGAAGAGGAGTTGCGGCGGCATTTATGCTTGGCGCAAGAGGTGTGCAGATGGGAACCCATTTTGTGGCAACGAAAGAATCTATGGTTCATGAAAATTACAAAAACGCAATCATTAAGGCAAAAGACATCGATTCCAGAGTAACCGGAAGAACGACAGGTCATCCGGTGAGAGCACTTCGCAATCAGATGACGAAGCAGTATCTGGATCTGGAAAAAGCCGGAGCAAGCTTTGAAGAACTTGAACATCTGACTCTCGGAGGACTTCGTAAAGCGGTTGTGGACGGTGATGTAGTAAACGGAAGCGTGATGGCAGGACAGAGTGCAGCGATGGTAAAAGAAATCTTAAGCTGCGAGGAATTGATCCAGAAGCTGGTAAAAGAGACAGACGCGCTGATCGGAGGACTTAAGATTTATGGCTAAGATTGCATTTATTTACCCGGGGCAGGGCGCACAGAAAGCCGGAATGGGGAAAGATTTTTATGACAATAGTGAACTCGCAAAAGCTGTATTTGACAAAGCAAGTGAGCTTTTGCAGATAGATATGAAAGCATTATGCTTTGAAGAAAATGACAAATTAGATCTTACAGAATATACACAGGCAGCGCTTGTTACGACCTGTCTTGCGATGACAAAGGTTGTGGAAGCGAGAGGCATCCATCCGGATGTGACTGCGGGATTAAGTCTTGGAGAATACTGCGCGATCAGTGTTGCCGGAGGAATGAAAGAGGAAGATGCGATTACTCTGGTAAGAAAAAGAGGAATCCTGATGCAGAATACCGTGCCGGCAGGAGAAGGTGCGATGGCAGCAATCCTCGGAATGGATGCATCTGCGATTGAAGAAGGTATCCGTGAAATCGAAGGCGTATCTGTGGCAAATTATAATTGTCCGGGGCAGATCGTGATCACAGGTGAGACGAAAGCGGTTGAAAAAGCTGCCGAAGTTTTAAAAGAAGCGGGAGCAAAAAGAGCTGTTCTCTTAAATGTAAGCGGTCCTTTCCATTCACCGATGCTGAAAAGCGCAGGTGAGAAACTTTCGAAAGAGATGGAAAATGTAGAATTTAGTCCGCTTCAGATTCCATACGTAACAAATGTGACAGCGAAGTATGTGAACGATATCAGCGAGACGAAAGAATTGCTGGCAGAGCAGGTTGCAGCATCTGTCCGCTGGCAGGAAAGCGTGGAAAATATGATTGCCGACGGAGTAGACACTTTTGTAGAAATCGGACCAGGCAAGACACTGGCAGGATTTTTGCGGAAAATTGACCGCAGTGTAAAGGTTTATAACATCGGAACATGGGAAGACGTAGATAAGATGGTCGGGGAACTGACCGTTTAAAAATAAGGAGAAGCAGTATGTTAAATGGAAAAATCGCAGTGGTGACTGGGGCATCCCGCGGAATCGGGAAGGCTATTGCAATAAAGCTTGCAGGGCTTGGCGCGACGGTAGTTATTAATTACAACGGTTCTGCACAAAAAGCGGAAGAAGTAAAGCAGAAAATTATTGCGGAAGGCGGACGCGCAGAGACGATGCAGTGCAATGTGGCTGATTATGACGCATGCGAAGCATTTTTTAAAGCAGTCATTGAACAGTTTGGAAGAATTGATATTCTGGTAAATAATGCAGGAATCACGAAGGACGGACTCATCATGAGAATGAGTGAAGAAGAATTTTCAAGTGTAGTAGACGTGAACTTAAAGGGAACCTTCCACTGTATCCGTTTCGCTTCCAGACAGATGATGAAGCAGAGAAGCGGAAGGATCATCAATATGTCTTCCGTAGTAGGAATTTCCGGAAATGCGGGCCAGATCAACTATGCGGCATCAAAAGCAGGTGTGATCGGCATGACGAAATCCGCGGCAAAAGAGCTTGCGAGCCGGGGAATCACGGTAAATGCGATTGCTCCGGGATATATTGAAACGGATATGACGAATGTGTTATCCGACAAAGTGAAAGAAGAAACTTTGAAACAGATTCCTTTGGGACGTATGGGGCAGACAGAAGATATTGCAGCGGCAGCAGCATTTCTTGCATCCGACGAAGCAGGGTATATCACAGGACAGGTGCTCGCGGTAGACGGCGGCATGGCGGTATAGGAGTGTAGATGATATGAAACGTAGAGTAGTGATAACAGGACTTGGAGCAATTACTCCGATCGGAAATAATGTAGACGAATTCTGGAGCAGTGTGAAAGCCGGAACATGTGGAATCGGGGAAATCACAAAGTTCGACACCTCAGAGTATAAAGTGAAGCTTGCGGCTGAGGTAAAGGAATTTGTGCCGAAAGAACGCATGGATTTCAAGGCTGCAAAACGTATGGAGACATTTTCACAGTATGCGGTAGTGGCCGCAAAGGAAGCATGTGAGGATGCCGGATTTGAGATTGAAAAAGAAGATCCGTATCGTTGTGGTGTGATTATCGGTTCCGGCATCGGAAGTCTGGAACAGATTGAGAAGCAGTACACCACAATTCTGGAAAAGGGACCGGGAAGGGTTGCGCCTCTGATGGTTCCGATGATGATTTCCAACATGGCAGCAGGTAATGTTTCCATTCAGCTTGGACTGAAAGGAAAATGTACCAATGTTGTCACTGCCTGCGCGACAGGAACAAACTGCATCGGAGATGCGCTGCGTGCAATCCAGTACGGTGACGCGGATGTGATGTTTGCAGGCGGAACAGAGAGTTGTATTTGCCCGACAGGTGTTGCCGGATTTACAGCACTTACAGCACTTACCACCAATAGTGACCCAAAGAGAGCGTCCATTCCGTTTGATAAAGACAGAAGCGGATTTGTACTTGGAGAAGGAGCCGGTGTTGTGGTTCTCGAGGAACTGGAACATGCGAAAGCAAGAGGCGCTAAAATCTACGCAGAGCTTGTAGGATATGGTTCTACAGGAGATGCATATCATATTACCTCTCCTGCTGAAGACGGAAGCGGTGCCGCAAAAGCGATGGAACTTGCAATGGAAGAGGCAGGAATCTCTCCGTCTGAAGTACAGTATGTCAATGCACACGGAACCAGTACACATCATAATGACTTGTTTGAAACCTATGCAATCAAGAAAGCGTTTGGTGATGCGGCGAAAGATCTGGTAGTGAATTCTACAAAATCTATGATCGGCCATCTTCTTGGTGCGGCCGGTGCGGTGGAATGTATTGCCTGTGTGAAGTCTATTCAGGATGGATTCATTCATCAGACGATTGGAACCGAAGAGACAGATCCGGAATGCGATCTGAATTACGCCGTAGGAGCTCCGGTAGAAAAAGAAATCGAGTATGCGATGAGTAATTCTCTTGGTTTTGGCGGACACAATGCAGTGATTCTTATGAAGAGATATAAAGAATAGAGGTGCATGAATATGGAACTTGATAATCTTGTAAAATTAATTCAGGCCGTTTCAGATTCGGCACTGAGTGGTTTCGAATATGAAGAAGGAAATGTGAAACTGAACATCCGCAAGGAAAAAGAACAGATCAAGGCATCTGCGGAAACAGTTCAGGTTGTAACAGTAGAACAGAAGCCGGAAACAACTGTTGTGGAAACTACGGCAAAAGAACAGAGTGGAAATCTTGTGAAATCTCCGCTTGTAGGAACATTTTATGCAGCGCCTGCAGAGGATGCGGCTCCGTTCATTTCTGTAGGTGACAATGTGAAAAAAGGCCAGACGGTAGCAATCGTGGAAGCAATGAAGCTGATGAATGAGATTGAATGTGAGTTTGACGGAACCGTTGCAGAGGTACTGGTGAAAAATGGGGAAGCAGTTGAATATGGACAGCCGCTTTTCAGGATTGCGTAAGGAGAGAGCGATGAAACATTTAGGTATATCAGAAATTAAAGAAATTCTGCCGCACAGACATCCGTTTTTGCTGGTGGATTATATTGAAGATTACGAACCGGGCGAATATGCCATCGGTTATAAATGTGTTACGTATAGAGAAGATTTCTTTGCAGGACATTTCCCGCAGGAACCGGTTATGCCGGGAGTTCTGATCGTGGAAGCATTGGCTCAGACCGGAGCTGTGGCAGTTCTGATGCAGGAAGAAAACAAAGGAAAACTTGGTTATTTCGGAGGAATCAAGAACTGCAAATTCCGCAGGAAAGTGGTTCCGGGAGATAAATTAAAACTGGAAGCAAGAATTATCCGTCAGAAGGGACCTCTGGTGATCGGCGAAGCGATTGCTTCTGTGGACGGAGAAGTTGCTGTAAAAGCAGAATTATCATTGATGATCGGGTAGGGGATAGACATGATTAGGAAAATACTGATTGCCAATCGCGGCGAGATTGCAGTGCGTATCATCCGTGCCTGCAGGGAAATGGGAATCGAGACGGTTGCAGTGTATTCGGAAGCAGATAAGGAAGCACTTCACACACAGCTGGCGGATGAAGCTATCTGCATAGGACCGGCACCGTCTTCTGAAAGTTATTTGAATATGGAACAGATCATCAGTGCTACGATTATTTCCGGCGCTGACGCGATTCATCCGGGTTTTGGATTCTTGTCAGAAAACAGTCGTTTTGCAGAGCTCTGCGAGCAGTGCAATATTATTTTCATAGGCCCGGGAGCGGATGTGATCAGAAGTCTGGGAGATAAATCCCAGGCAAGAACAACCATGATGCAGGCAGATGTTCCGGTTATTCCGGGAAGTGACCATGCCATTTTCGATGCCGAAGAAGGCGCGAAGATTGCAGCGGAAGTCGGATATCCGGTGATCGTCAAAGCAGCGCTTGGCGGCGGCGGAAAGGGAATGCGTGTGGCAGAAACTCCGGACGGATTTGAAAATGCATTTCACACCGCGCAGACCGAAGCGAAAGCGGCATTCGGTGACGGAACTATGTATTTGGAACATTTTGTGCAGCATCCGAAGCATATAGAATTCCAGATTCTGGCGGATAAATATGGAAATGTGATCCATTTGGGTGAGCGTGACTGTTCCATCCAGAGAAATCATCAGAAACTGGTGGAAGAGTCTCCTTGTATGGCGATTTCAGAGGAGCTTCGTAAAGAAATGGGAGAGGCAGCAGTCAGGGCAGCCAAAGCAGCTCATTATGAAAACGCAGGAACCATCGAATTTCTTCTGGAAAAGACAGGAAAATTCTACTTTATGGAAATGAATACCCGAATCCAGGTAGAGCATCCTGTAACCGAATGGGTAACCGGAATTGACCTGATCAAAGCACAAATCCGTATTGCAGACGGTGAAAAGCTGGCGTTGAAGCAGGAAGATGTACACTTGACAGGACATGCGATCGAATGCAGAATCAATGCAGAAAATCCGGCGAAGAATTTCCGCCCGTGTCCGGGAAGGATCAAAGATATGTATCTTCCGGGAGGAAAAGGAGTTCGTATTGATTCCGCTATTTACAGTGGATACAGTGTGCCGCCGTACTACGACAACATGCTTGCGAAACTGATCGTATTTGGCAAAACTCGTAAAGAGGCCGTCAGAAAAATGCAGTGTGCACTTGGCGAGGTCATTATTGAAGGTATTGATACAAACGTGGATTATCAGTATGAAATCATGAATCATCCTGACTATCAGGAAGGCAATTTCGACATCGAATTTGTCGCAGAAAAAGAGGAGGAGCTTCTGGGAAATGCAGTTGGCTAATATGTTTAAAAAAGGCATAAATCTGGGAAAAAATACCGATGTGACGAAGCACAAGGCATCTCCCGAAGTGCCGGAAGGAATACTGAAAAAATGTAATTCCTGTAAATCCGCAATTTTTACAGAGGATGTAAAAAAAGGATACTATATCTGCCCGAAATGCGGAAATTATTTCCGGGTTCATGCGATGCGCCGTATTGAAATGGTGGCGGATGAGGGTACATTTGAGCCTTGGGATGAAGGGCTTACTTCCGGGAATCCGCTTCATTATAAAGGTTATGATGAGAAGGTTAAAGCACTTCAGGACAAGACCGGTCTGGATGAGGCTGTTGTTACCGGAAAGGCGAAGATTGAAGGTCATGAAGTGGTCCTTGGCGTGTGTGACGGAAGATTTATGATGGCGAGTATGGGAAAGGTAGTCGGCGAAAAGATAACACGCGCCGTAGAGCGCGCGACTGAGGAAAAACTTCCGGTTATTCTATTTGCATGTTCGGGAGGCGCGAGAATGCAGGAAGGAATCCATTCGCTGATGCAGATGGCAAAGACTTCCGCTGCGCTTAAGCGTCATCACGATGCAGGCCAGCTCTATATCAGTGTGCTTACCGATCCGACGACGGGAGGCGTGACCGCAAGCTTTGCCATGTTGGGGGATATCATTCTGGCAGAACCGAAAGCACTCATTGGATTTGCAGGTCCGAGAGTCATTGAACAGACGATCGGACAGAAACTGCCGAAGGGATTCCAGAGAGCAGAATTTCTTCTTGAACATGGATTTGTAGATAAAATTATAGAACGAAAAGATTTAAGACAGACGCTTGCACAAATCGTCAGCATGCATGAAGAAGGAAAAGAAAAGTATCATGTTGAATGCATTTCTCAGCATGAGAATGACATACAGGAAAAAGATGAATTAGCCTTAACTTCAGACAGTGCATGTCCGGAAACAAAAAGTGCCTGGGACCGTGTTCAGATTTCAAGACTGAAAGACCGACCGGTCGGTGCCGATTATATAGAAGCACTTTTTACAGATTTTGTTGAATTTCATGGGGACAGATATTTCAAAGATGATAAAGCAATCATCGGAGGAATCGCGCGTTTCCACGGAATGCCGGTCACAGTTATTGCTCAGGCAAAAGGAAGAAATACGAAGGAAAATATTGTGCGGAATTTCGGTATGCCGTCTCCGGATGGATACAGAAAGGCGCTCCGTCTTATGAAACAGGCAGAAAAATTTGATCGTCCGGTGATCTGTTTTGTAGATACACCGGGAGCTTTCTGCGGTCTGGAAGCAGAAGAACGGGGGCAGGGCGAAGCAATCGCAAGAAATCTGTTCGAAATGTCAGGCCTTAAGGTTCCGGTACTTTCTGTTGTGATCGGAGAAGGAGGAAGCGGCGGGGCGCTTGCCATGGCAACTGCTGATGAAGTATGGATGCTTGAAAATTCAATTTACTCTATCCTTTCACCGGAAGGGTTTGCAAGTATTCTCTGGAAGGACAGCAAACGGGCGGAAGAAGCGGCAGGTGTCATGAAGCTTACCGCAGCGCATCTTTTGAAAGCCGGAATCGTGGAAAAAGTATTTGAAGAACCGGAACATTTTACGGTAGATAATTTAAAAGAACTCACAGATAAAATGGATAAATGTATGCAGGAATTTCTGGAAACCCATCTTTTGCTGTCCAAAGAAGAACTGACAGAAAAAAGATATCAGCGTTTCAGAAAGATGTAGAGGACGAGGAGTGTAAAAATGGAATATCCGTCACTGAAAATAGGGAATCTGACAGTAAAAAAACCGCTGATTCAGGGTGGAATGGGAGTCGGCATCAGCCTTTCGTCCCTTGCGGGGGCAGTCGCAAAAGAAGGCGGTGTGGGCATCATCTCTGCAGCGCAGATCGGATATCGTGATCCGGATTTTGAGAAAGATCCCAAGGCAGCAAATTTAAAAGCAATTCGAAGTGAACTTCAAAAAGCAAGAGAAATCGCACCTGACGGTGTGATCGGATTCAACATTATGGTTGCCATGCAGCATTATGGGGAATACGCACGTGAAGCAGCTCTTGCAGGTGCAGATCTGATCGTATCAGGCGCCGGACTTCCGACAGATCTTCCGGAATATGTAAAAGGAACGGAGACAAAAATTGCACCGATCGTATCGACAGAAAAATCCATAAAAGTCATTCTCAAATACTGGGATAAGAAATATAGCCGGACAGCAGACCTTGTTGTGATTGAAGGACCAAAGGCCGGAGGGCATCTTGGATTTGATAAAGAACAGCTGGAAATATTTGATCAGGAGACATACGATGAAGAAATCAAAAAAATCATGAAAGTCGTAAAATCCTATGAAGAAAAATATAGCGTCAGTATCTCTGTAGCAGTAGCCGGAGGAATCAGTGATGCTGCTTCTGCAAAACACGCATTCGGACTCGGCGCAGATGCGATTCAGGTGGCAAGCCGTTTCGTGACGACCTGGGAATGCGATGCAGATATGAAATACAAAGAATGCTACTTAAAAGCATCTAAAGAAGACATTCTCATCGTAAAAAGTCCGGTAGGAATGCCTGGACGCGCTATTTCCAATCTATTTATTCAATACATTATGGAAGGAAACAGACGTCCGCCGAAGAAATGCTACGGCTGCATCAAAACCTGTAAGCCGTCTGAAACACCATACTGCATCACCGAAGCACTTATAAATGCAGCAAAAGGTGATGTGGAGAATGCGTTGTTATTCTGCGGCGCAGATGCATGGAAAGCAAAAAAAATGGAAACCGTAAAAGAAGTGATTGATTCTTTACTCGATAGCCGTGTATAATAAAAATAACACACATACCAGAGGAGAAGATTCGTGGACGCATACGAGAGTATTAATAAATTATTTGTACATCTGTTTAATGATATATTAGAATTAGAAGAAAAGGCAGTGATCACCGAAGAATTCAAAGACCTGACGAATAATGATATGCACATCATTGAAGCTGTAGGTCTTGGAGAAGGGGATAAAATGTCTAATATTGCCCGGAAACTGGGGATTACTGTCGGTTCGCTCACCACGTCCATGAATGCGCTGGTTAATAAAAAATACGTGATCCGAGAACGAAGTGAAGAAGACCGAAGGGTGGTCAATATTCGTTTGAACGCTAAAGGGGTGAAGGCTTATCAGCATCATGCAGAGTTTCATAGAAAGATGGTGGAAGCTGTTGTAGAATATATGACAGATGAAGAAATTTCGGTGCTGACGAAGGCGTTAGAGCGCATTTATCAGTTTTTTAAGAGTTATTAGTGGAGAAAGGGACGCCCCCAATCTACATCTATCCAATGCAGGACT
>JAXFTO010000152.1:0-2141 GCA_034176745.1 Bariatricus sp.
GCAAAGCACTGCGTCTGATGAAACAGGCCGAAAAGTTCCATCGACCGGTACTTTGTCTGATCGATACTTCCGGTGCCTACTGTGGCATTGGTGCCGAAGAACGGGGCCAGGGGCAGGCCATTGCTGAAAATCTGATGGAAATGATAGCTTTAAAGACACCGGTGATCTCTCTGCTCATCGGTGAAGGCGGTAGCGGTGGCGCGCTGGCTCTGGCTGTAGCCGATCAGGTGTGGATGCTGGAAAACTCCATCTACTCTGTTATCTCACCGGAAGGATGCGCCAGTATTCTCTGGAAAGATTCGCAGAAAATGAAGGAGGCTGCCCGCTATTTGAAACTGACTGCCCAGGACCTGTTAGAACTGGGTGTGATCGAGCAGGTAATTCCGGAAGGATCATCCAATAAGGAATTTGATCAGATATATGCCACGCTGCAAACCATGCTGTACCAATCATTTCGCGATGCATTGCAGAAGCCGGTGGATAAACTGCTGCAGGAACGCTACCAGCGGTTCCGCCGGATCGGAAATGGAATATAATACGGAATATCATAATAAAGAAGCAGTTCTGTATCCTGTTATGGTGCAGAGCTGCTTTTTGGCGCAAAAGTTTCACCCATCTGCGCAGACGGTGGAATTATCCCCGCCTTGAAGTGGTAAACTAATTTTGGACACAGAGGGGGGTGCTTTTGGACACAGACACATTATAGTCAATACATGAAAAAAATATCTGTGGGCACCTATAACTCCCATGTGAACAGGAGGTTTACCATGAAATACACCAAAGAACAACGTTTGGACATTGGTCGGCGAATCTATGACGGTGAGATAGATTGCTATCAGGCAGCTGAAGAGTACTCTATTAATCGCTACACTGCTAGAGATTATATGAGACTCTATCGAGATACCAATCAACTGCCAAGACGATCAGCAGCGACTTATAGTTGTAAATCTGTCTCCATTCCTTCGGCTGTAAATAACCATGCAAATCTGCAAGAGTACCAGGATATGACCAAAGAGGAATTAATCCAGGCTCTTATTCAAGCACGAATTACTGAAGCACGGTTAAAAAAAGGCTACGAAGTGAAGGGGGATGGTTCAATCATTCAATACAACAGCAAGAATACCAAGTAATACTCGAATTATCCGGAGAGTTTCCAGTAACTCTGCTTTGTAATGCCATGAATATCAGTCGAAGTAGCTTCTATTATTGGAAGAAGATGCTCAGTAATCCGGCACCGAGAACCAGAGCATTAATTGATAACATACAACTATTTCAGGAATATCATATGAAATATCCGTCGCATGGTTACAGATGGCTAAATGCCAAGATTCGATTGGATAAAGGAATCACTATGTCTGATCCTTACGCTCATAAATGCTGTAAAAAAGCCGGAATCAAAAGCAAGGCAAATCATTATAAATACAAGAAACCTGGTGCTCCATTTAAGATATTTCCCAATCTTCTCATGTCAGAAATGCAGATCGATGGCCCACTCCAGTGTATTGTTAGCGACATGACCGCTTTCTGGGTGAAAGGAATCTATTACGAACTTACATTATATATGGATCTATGGAATAACGAAATTCTTAGCCATTCCCTTTCCTCGAAGCGTGGTGATCGAATGACATATATAAGTGGACTGGAAGGTCTTTTGGAGAAAAAGAAACAACATCCGGAATATCAGATGATTCTCCACAGTGATCAAGGATCTGTATATGCTTCAAAAGCATTTAATGATCTTCTTCCAATGTATGTGACCAGATCAATGTCGCGAGCAGGAACACCTACTGATAATAGTGCTATGGAATCTATCAACGGATGGATCAAAGCAGAACTATTTATGGATTTTCATGTTACTGGCGAACGACCGATTTCTGAAGAAGTTGATGAGTACATTAAGTTCTTCAACGAGGAACGGCCAGCTTATTCGCTTAGCTATCTGACTCCGAAACAGTATCGTGAAAAGTATGCCGTATAATCTGTTCATAGATTCGGATCCAGAGGCAGAAACCAGACACCGCTTTAGCGGCTTGCCCTTGACATTTAGTCGAAAAGAAACGCTACAATGAATGTCCGGCGTATGACTAATATAATCTGTTCATGAGTTCATACCGTCGGCATTACCTGCCCAGCGTTTCTTG
>JAXFTO010000153.1:0-3480 GCA_034176745.1 Bariatricus sp.
TGATCTCCTCCTATCCGAAATATTGCTGCATTAGTGAATCAAATAATAGTTGTGTTTCATCTAGAGCTTTTTGTACTGCAACTATTAATTTGTAATATATTCTGTCTTGATTCTATCACTGTATGTCTAAAAGTGAAAGAAAAAATATTATCGACAGGTATATATCAAATCAAATATTTCCTTATTTCTTTCCATTGCTATCTGTAATACTGAGATTGTCAGTATGCATTTATTATCTTCATTGCTCTTTTTTCGCAAGACATGTATAATACAGCTATATTATACTCCACGCAGGATAAGGAGGTGCTATGTGCCGCCGGCACAAAAGATATGAAACTGAGTATGCACATGCTGGAATACTGGTTCAGGGATTACCATCCCGTGGCCACCATTATTTCCGGTCAGAGAACCATCACAAACGCCCGACTCTTTACCGACATACTGGATCCCGATCCCAATTGTCTTTATGTTGGCCAAAATAAAGATTTCTTTCCCGAAAGTACTTCTGATGAAATACTTCTCATGCATCAAAAAGACGTCTTGAGTATTAAGTTTTCCGAGCTAAATCGCATATTCAATATGGTTCTGTGCGCGTTTGATTATTTTAATAAAATGGAAGCACAGATGATTGAGGCCACCGTACATGATTCTCCTGAACAAGGCATACGCCTATCCTTATCAAAATGGCATTTTTCGGGCATATTGTTCTATAGAAGGATCTGTCATTGGTGGACTGATTATCTCCAGTCGTTCCCACGCTTACAAACCAGGTGTTTCTCGACAACCTTCTTGACGGCATTAATGTTTCCCGTGCCGAAGTATATCTGCGGGAAATTAACCATCTTTCAGAAGATAACCATTATCATATTATTGTGCTGCATACAGATTCCGATATTCTGCTGCCATCCATAGAAAAATCCTTGAAATCCCATATTAAAACAGATCTTATCGTGCAGAAAGAAAAACAGCTTGTTATGCTGTCATACGGAACTATTTTCTCAGCGTTATCTGAGAAAATATACCGCGATCTGAAACACATACTCAAAAATGTACCTGTGATATGCGGCATCAGCAATGTATTCCAGGATCTGACCTATTGCAAACATTATTATCGTCAGGCAAAAACTGCTGCAGAAAGCAAACGAAGCAAAATCGTCTATTTCCAGTCTCTTGCTTCAGAATATATTTTGCAGGCAGTAGATAACCAGACAAAATACTACGCCAGACATCCACTTGTTTTCTGTCTGGAAAAACGGGATCGGCAGGAAAAGACAGATTTTGTCAATACGCTCAGAGAATATCTTCTATGTGAAAGAAGTACACGAAGAGCTGCTGAGCATCTGTTTATTCACAGAAACACCCTGCAATATAGGATCAATGCCATCAAAGACCTGAATATGGTAGATCTGGAGGATGACTATGAACGGCAATATCTGCTTCTCTCTCTGTTGTTTCCCCTGCCAACTGGTGAAAAAGATTAGAAAATATTCTTTCGTCGTATAATCCAATACAATTGTTCTATAAAAAACAGGCATCCCGTGGTCATATTTCAATCACATCGGGATGCCCGTTTATTATCTTTGCTTACAAAGCTTTATTTTTGTTCCACTCATCAACTACTGCCGGAAGCCTTGCATCTCTTCCTGTAAGAACAGAATTGCCCTCCTCGCTAAACATAACAGGAAGCAGAATAAAGGATGCATCGTGTCCATACTCTTCCAGACATCGCCTGGTTTCATTTCGCATATCCTCTGCAGTTGCCGTGATCATTCCCGGCACACCAGAAGAGTCCCAACCGCCTTCTATGGTTAATTTTCCTTTATACTTCTTTCCAATACCTTTCAGATCATTCATAGACTGAGCACTATGCCACAGTTTAGCACCCATCTCCACATAATCCTCAATGATATCCTCACATTTTCCGCAGCAATGCTGCTCGAACAATACTCCCCGACTCAAAATATAATCAATAAACTCTTTCTGATGTGGTTTGATCATCTCCCGGTAGCATTCCGGTGACATAAAGAGGCTTCGAGCCGTAGCCACATCATTAAAATCCACATATACATCCGGATGATAGGCATCAATTATATTTTTTGCAACCTCAATCTTATATTTTGTCAGCACATCCAGCAAATCATGGAAACATTCCGGTTCCTCAAGTAAAGCAACCATGGTATTTTCAAAGCCCATAAAAGATACTGCTCTTTCCCATATTCCAGTGGAATGATAGTACGACAGAAGCTGTGCGTTTCTGTCCACTCCTTCCAGCTCTTTTTCCGCAATACCTTTAAAATCAATACCACTCAAGTCAGGAATTTTTACATGGTTTTTCCACTCTGTAATATCCTCAAATAAGAAATGACTATTATCTGGAATTCCACCAAGAGAATCCACATGCCAGAACACGCCGAAAGGATCATAACCGTCCTGCATCAGCGGTGCTTCCAGGGCAGGTGCCAGCGGCATTCCGATGATACGAAAAGCCTCGAAGGTCATCGGAATATATTCCGGTTTTTCATCATAAATCATACGCAGTGCATTTTCTTTTGGTGTTAACATAGTATTCCTCCTCTCTGGAACCTTCAAACTTTTATGTTAACTCCATTATATCGACTGCAGCCAATCTGTGACATATTCCCGGACACCAGAATATTTCTCAATGAATACTGTTTTTTGTGCTGGCAGACCAAATGCAAGGAAATCTCCGATTTATGTTCTCATATATAATTGTTTGTAAATCTGTTCCGCATTCAACCCTGGAGATGCCAGCACTGCTTCATAAATTGGCCGGATTACTTCTACAGGCTCTTCAAGGGCATCCGAAATGGAGAGAATATCTTTTCCCCGCTGTATTTTCTTTATAATAATAGAAATAAGCTTCGTGTATGCCCCGCGTTGTTCTCCTCGTCGTTCTCCACGTTGTTCTCCTCTCCGTTCTCCACAGATTTCACTGTTTCTTTTCTCCTGCTCAATCTCTGTCTTAAAAAAGTCCCATAGTGCTTGACACATAAGTTCATCTCTCCTTATTTTATCAAATATTTCCTTATTCCTTTCCATTGCTATCTGTAATACTGAGTCAGCATATTCCTTGTCGTCTTTTTCTGTAAGCGTATGTACTTCTTTTATTAATCTTCTGGCTTGTTTTTCCTCAATATGGTCACTCAATGAAGTCAGCCAAATATGTTCCTCTGGATTCATTTCTCTTGTTACCAGAATTTGTACATCACAGGGAAATTCCCATTTTATCCTGTATATCCCTTTGCTCGTTTGTTCAAATAAAATATTGTACCTTTTCAAATCGTCAAATAATTTAACAGGTTTACGTTTTCTGACAAATGTCACCGTAATATCTGAAATGTCAATAGAGTTTACTTCGTTTCCGCTTGATTTATAAAACAGAGCATATGCGATGACTTTGAAGAATACATCGATATCAAGATCATCATCCGGTGATTTATATTCGCAAACATTATGTTG
>JAXFTO010000154.1:0-6284 GCA_034176745.1 Bariatricus sp.
TTTCTTACCAGTTCCGTGTGGCAGTACAACTGCTCCACGGATCTGCTGATCAGCGTGACGTCCGTCACATCCGGTTCTGATATGAGCTTCGATCGTTTCGTCAAATTTTGCTGTTGCACATTTTTTAACTAATGCAATTGCATCATTTTTATCATAGAGGACTGTTCTGTCAACCTGTTTAGCAGCCTCTACATATTTCTTTCCTCTTTTCATGTTAAATACCTCCTAGTGGTGATTACGGGAATTCCCTCCCACGTGCTTGTTTACAGTTTTCATATAGTAGTTCTTGTTCTTCCGATATCAGAATTACTCTACTACAGTTACACCCATACTTCTGCAGGTTCCTTCTACCATGCTCATTGCGCTTTCGATTGTAGCTGCATTTAAGTCTGGCATCTTCATCTCTGCGATTTCTTTAACCTGAGCTTTTGTAATCTTAGCAACTTTTGTCTTGTTCGGAACGCCTGATCCTGATTTGATCTTGCAAGCTTTCTTAATAAGAACTGCTGCCGGTGGTGTCTTTGTAACAAAACTGAAGCTTCTGTCACTGTAAACTGTGATAACAACCGGAATAATTAAATCTCCCTGGTCTGCTGTTCTGGCATTGAACTGCTTTGTGAACTCAACGATATTTACACCATGCTGTCCAAGTGCAGGACCAACCGGTGGAGCCGGAGTAGCCTTTCCGGCTGGAATCTGTAATTTAATATAACCTGTAACTTTTTTTGCCATTTTAAAGTACCTCCTTGTGGTATTTGCGGGGATTTCCCTCCCACGTAATGTCTGCTACATTTTCTTGACTTCTGCGAAACCGATCTCTACCGGTGTTTCGCGACCAAATAACTCAACATTGATCGTAAGACTCTGTTTCTGTGTGTTGATTGACTGAACAGCACCAACTGTTCCTTCCCATGCTCCGGCAATAACAGTAACGGTATCGCCTTCTACAAAGTCAACGACAACATCCTCTTTCCGGATTCCGAGCGGTGCCATTTCTTCGTCTGTCAAAGGAACCGGCTTGGATCCCGGACCAACGAAACCAGTCACGCCTCTGGTATTTCTTACAACATACCATGTATCGTCATTCATAATCATATGAATCAATACATACCCCGGAAAAAGCTTCTTCTGTGATGCCTTCTGCACTCCGTTCTTCAGCTCGACAACCTCATGCATCGGAACACGGACTTCAAGAATCTCTTCTTCCAGATGACGGTTCTCAATCGTCTTATCAATGTCGGCTTTTACTTTGTTCTCATACCCCGAATAGGTATGAACCACATACCATTTTGCTTCTGCCATAATATCACCTTTCTATAGTGTTACCATTATCAGTATCTTATCTTACTAAGAAATCAATTCCGTATTTCACGAGAATATCGGTAATCGCGATGATCGCTCCCAGCAAAACAGAAACAGATACGACTGCCGCTGTCTGTTTGGCAAGTGTGGTTTTGTCTGGCCAGATAATCTTCTTAAACTCTGCTTTCATACCCTTGAAAAAAGGTGTCTTGCGGGTTTCTTTAGCATCTCCCATAACATTCACTTCCCTTCAACGACTATTTCGTTTCTTTGTGTAATGTGTGTGATTTGCAGAATCTACAGTATTTCTTTGTCTCCATGCGCTCAGGATGAGACTTCTTATCCTTTGTCATGTTGTAGTTACGATGTTTGCATTCTGTACATTCCAGTGTAATTCTTGTACGCACAACTTCCACCTCGCTTTTATGTTCTAATTTTCAGTTACACGACAGCTTGCGAGGCTGTCTGCAAAATTCCATCTCTGAAACTTTGCTAAAAATAGGCATAAAAAAAAGACCTATAACTTCCATTCGCTAGGATAGTGTAACATATACCTCCTTCAAAGTCAAGTTTTTCTTTTTAGATCTTTCAAAACTCTTTTTCCGGCAAAGCACCTGTTTCCATGCTTTGCCGGATACATTTTCATGCTATCTTGAATTCTCCAGATCATATGCTTCCTGATAGAAGAATTCCTGGGAATTTAGTTTATCTGCATTTACTTCGCGGTCACAGTATTCCCCTTTTGCATTCTGTTCTTTTCCCTTTTCATCATCAATCATCATCGTATCAAAGATGTGGCGGATTCTGGTTCGAATATCAGGGTCATAAATCGGAACCGCCACTTCAACACGGCGAATCGTATTTCTGGTCATGAAATCTGCAGATGCAATATAGATTTTCTCCTCATTCCCTCTTCCGAATCGGTAAATTCTGGAATGTTCAAGGAATCTTCCGACGATACTGATCACCGTGATATTCTCTGTCAGTCCTTCTACTTTCGGCTTCAGGCAGCAGATTCCTCTTACAATAAGATCGATCTTGACACCTGCCTGAGATGCTTCGATCAGCTTATCGATCAGCGTCTTATCCGTAAGAGAATTGATCTTGACGCCCACGTATCCGGTGCCGCCGTTTTTCACTTTCTGAATCTCCGCATCAATCATATCGATCACTTTGTTCTGCAGACATTTCGGCGCGACAAGAAGTTCATTCGTATGCTCAACCACTTCTCCTTTCTGAAGCGCGGTAAATACTTCCGCAGCTTCAGCGCCTATTGAATCTTTTGCAGTGATCAGAGACAAATCCGTGTAGAGTCTTGAGGTTTTCTCGTTATAATTTCCAGTACCTATCTGTGTGATGTATGAGAATCCGTTTTCTGTCTTTCTTGTAATCAGACATAATTTTGAATGAACCTTATAGTCTCCGAGTCCATATAAAATCTGGCATCCCGCATCTTCCAGACGATGGGACATTCCGATATTATTGGCCTCGTCAAACCTTGCCCTGAGTTCAACAAGCACCACAACTTCCTTGCCGTTTTCCGCCGCCTCGATCAAGGTATCGATGATCTTACTTCTCTCAGCGACACGGTATAACGTCATCTTGATCGATACAACAGAATCATCTTCTGCCGCCTCTTCCAGCATCTGAAGAAACGGTTTCATACTTTCATATGGATAAGAAAGAAGAACATCCTTCTTCTCAATCTGTGCAAACACACTCTCTTTCAAATTCAGCGCCGGGCTCAGTCTCGGGCTTCTCTTTTCATAGAACAGCTCCGTCTTGTCGCGAAGGTAGGTCTGTAGTCCGAATACAAAGGAAAGGTCAAGCGGTGTCTTTACATCTATAATATGATCCGTTCCGATCTTAAGGAAGCGGGCAATCTCATGCTTCGTCTTTTTATTGATACTGCGGCTGAACTCTACTCTTACCGGATTTAGTCTGGTACGGCGCTTGATCAGCTGCTCCATCAAATCTCTATAATCCAGGTCTTCATCATAGATTTCTGTGGCATCAATATCCGCATTCCGCGTTACTCGCATGACAGCCTTTTCTTTTACAGTATATTTCAAATATAATTTTGAAACAAAATGCAGAATCAGTTCTTCTGAAAGCATAAATGTTCCCGGTCTGGTCGGAATCTCGATCAAACGCTTAAATACGCTGTTCGAGCACGGAACAAGCCCCGTCTTCTTCTTCCCCTTCGGCGTCTCAAGAAGAACAACTGCATATAACTGCTTATTCGCAAGGAACGGAAACGGCTGCTGCTTTCCGATGATCATCGGAGACAAAAACGGTGCGATATGTGCATCAAAATATTTCTCCAGCATCTTTCCTTCTTCAGCAGATAATTTATTAAAATTGATGATCCTGATTCCTTCCGGTTCCAGTTCACCCATGAGCTGCTCATAAATCTTCGCTTTCTTCTCTTCTAATTCTTTTACTCTTTTCAGAATCGCCTGCACCTGTTCTTTGCTGTTCATTCCGGTCTTATTCTCAATAATCTCTTCCTGGGACTGCATCTGTACCAGAAGCGTTCCCACACGCACCATAAAGAATTCATCCAGATTCGTCTGAAATATGGATACGAACGTCAGCCTCTCTGCCAAGGGTACTCGCGGATTTCCTGCCTCGTTCAGTACTCGTTCATTAAACTGAAGCCACGACAGCTCGCGGTTTGTCATACATAAATTCTGGTTGTTTGTTTCACTTTGTTTCTTGTTCTTCATATTGCATTCCATCCTTTTGCTGTTTATACAGCATCTTCGTTCTTTTTACTCCGCAAAGGATACTTGTCTCTGCTTTTACCCGCTCGATTCGTTCGGGAGTATATAATCGTACCAAATGTATAATTCTATTTTATCAAAGAGGTGGGCAAATGGAAACACAAAAGTAGAAACTTTCACTCTTATCCGTTTTTTATTTCTCAATATATTGAATTGCTACACACCGGGATCCCCCCTGCGTCACAAAGGCCGCCCCAAGTTCCAGCATTCTGATCTCCAATCCTTCAAATGCCTTCTCAATCTGCTCTTTTACCGCCTTTGCATCCTCCAGTGCATTCGCATGCGAAATATAAAGAATATGTCGTGCATCCAGTTTCTTTTCTTTCAAATGCTCAATAACCGCCTTTACTGCTGCCCCCATCGTCCGCTTCACGGTAAATTTATCCAGTCTGGTTCCATCTTTCGTCAGAGTCATAACCGGTTTTAATTTCAAAACACTTCCGAGAGCGGCCGCAACAGGTGTAAGTCTTCCTCCTCTTTTCAAGAATCCGAAATCCTGAGGAATCAGGAAAGACTCAGTCCTCTGGATCTTCTCCTCAAGCCACGCGAGGATTTCTGATGCATTTCACAAAAATCCTTCATATCCATCTGAAGGTCACGCCCCTCAAGGTCACCGATATTGACGCAAAGCGGCAGTGTCTCAACGCCTAATGCTTTTGCTTCTTCGACAGAATGCAGCGTCGAAGAATCTGTAATAATCTGAACCGCAACTTTCAAAACCTTTCCACATAGTTTTTAATTCTACTTATTGCAGTTTGCATTATTTATATATAATCGTCAAGATATTTCGACATATTGTGACAGATTTTTTCCCATTCTCAAATTTAATCGTCACACCTCTGCTATAATTCCTCTTACTCCACCGGAATTCTCTCCAAAATCCGAGAAAATTCAGCGAAATCAATCTCTTGCTTTCCGCCGAAAATCTGTACCGGAATCTTGTCATGAAAAGTGTAAAGCGAAGGAATAACATCTTCCTCAAAATAGTACGTAATCACTTTCTGCTTCTGTAAGTCTACAATCCAGTACTCTCTCACCCCGGCATCCATGTATTTGGACATCTTTCCCGAAAAATCCCTCTTTCTTGTGGAAGCCGACGTAATCTCCACAACCATATCCGGCGCTCCATATACTCCCTTTGGCACCAACTTTTCTTTGTCGCATACTACAATGATATCCGGCTGAACCATCGTTTTCTCATCACAGTCAAGCTGAACATCGATCGGTGATGGTAAGACTATACATTCTCCTTTATTCTCTATAACATACAAATCTAACAAGGATGCTATCTTCATCACCAGAATCTGATGCACAGTACTTGGCGCACTCATAAAAAAGAATTCTCCGTCAATCAGTTCTGCCCTCGTCTCTTCCGGCAGATTATAATAATCCTGGACCGTATATGGACCGGACGCTTCACTCGGAATCGCTGCCCCGGAATCTCTGATCACCCATAATTCATCCGGGTTCTTCTTATCCATAAGAACCTTCTCAAGCGCCGAAAGGGTATTATATCTGGGAGACTTCGTCTCTCCATTCAGTATCTTATTGATCGTACCCACCGGTACCCCCGAAAGCCGGGAGAGTTCCTCTGTCGTGATCCCTTTTTCTTCCTTCTTCTGTTTTAAAATATCCGCAATCACTAAATCACCCCATTTTTATTCCCCAATTAACCGTTTTTGATATTATATCCTTTTACGGTTAATTCGTCAAGGTGGTTTTTCCTTTTCGTGAGGCGGTCGCTTTCTTAAGCACCGCTCTCATATTCTCCCCAGCTTTCTCCGTCCGTCTCTGCGGTCCATAGCAGCTTTCCTGCACCAAATTCTTTATCTGTTCATATTCTTCCTCAGAAATCAAAGGAGTTGACTACGGTGTTAATGAAGAAGGATACCTTCTATAAACATCTCATACTATTCTTGCCGCTTGGTTTTAGTATAATGATTTTCTAGTTTACAAGGTACGGCAGAAGTCCCACAAAACCATTACCCCAGTCGCAACCGCAAGCGCCGGTCCAAAAGGGAATACATCTCGTTTTTTTCTGCTCTTTGTCCGGGACCATAGCATTACAGCTAAAGTCAGGATACACGCACCAAGCATCGCATACAGTGTTTCATCCATCCCCAGATATAATCCCATAACTGCAATTAGTTTGATATCACCGCCACCGAGACTATCTCTCTTCAATATATGTTCCAT
>JAXFTO010000155.1:0-4592 GCA_034176745.1 Bariatricus sp.
GGAGGAAGGCAATGTACGTGTCAGTGCCGATGCCACTCAGATCGATCCGGTACAGGTCGCACCATTCCTGGCAGTACCGATTCTGCTGTTGCTGATTATCTGGGTATTTGCCGGAAGTAAGAGACGCAGATAGGATTGGAAAAAGGGCTTAGTAATTAAATAATGAAAAAACAGGGCACCGCCAGTTGAATATTTTTCATCCGGCGGTGCCCTGATTTCTCATTTGATTTTGATAGTTACCGTGTTTTTCTTCTTGCTGCCATCCATTGCCATCGCTGTGATCTTCACAGTCTTACCCTTCGCAGCTTTCGATGTTTTCACCTTTCCGCTGGAAGTTACCGTAGCCCATTTCGTATTGCTGGAGCTCCACTTGATTTTTTTGTTGGCACCCTTGGTGGACTTAACATTTGCTTTCAGCTTCAATGTTTCTCCGGCTTTCACGCTTTTCTTACCGGAGATAACTACGGCTTTCACCGTGCCTTTCATGGACGTGATCTTCCATAAACTTGTCTTGCCGGAACCGTCCATAGCAGTTGCACGAATAATAACGGATTTTCCTCCGGTTTTCTTCTTAACCGTTACGATACCGGATGGAGTTACTGTGGCAACACCAGGATTAGAGGATGACCATTTCACCATTTTATTCGAGGCATTTCCTGGGAAGACAGTAACAGATAATTGTATCTTCTTGCCGGCTGCAATATTATGTGACATTCCAGAAATACTGATACTTTTAACTGGAATATCTTCTGGTTTTAGCACAGTTTCATCCTGTTCAGGCTGCACAATGGTACCTGTTTCCTTGATTGCTTCAAATTTTATTCCTCTGGAATTTGCGTAATCCTCCATATAGGATCCCGAATATCCTTTTATGACAAAATCCTCTCTTTCCGAGTCAATACCATTTATATAATTGCCGAACACGGTATAATTCGGTAATGTCCATATGTAGACATTTCGTCCAAGAAAGATAGAACTCAAGTTATAACAGTCGGCAAATGCATACCTGTCAATGCTCATATTATCCAGAAAGTTAACGCTTTTGATCCCGCTGCGATAAAATGCAAATTCTCCGATATATGAAACCGATTGCGGTACATAGATACTCTGAAGAGAACTGCAATCTTCAAAAGTAGATGGCTCTATACCGGTTATTCCATCCGGAATATTAATCTGCGTGATTTCATAACAACATTGAAAGGCGTTCCTGCCAATTGATGTAACAGTATCCGGGATAGTAATCTCGGCTATTTTATTGCATCTATCAAAAGCATGCCGTCCAATGTAGGTGATTTCAGAAGGAATCTGTGCCTGTTTCAGATTATTACACTGGAAAAATGTCCCATCCCCAATTCCGGATAAACTATCCGGAAGAGTGGCCTCTGTCAAATTACTGCAATACGAAAAACAATAGCTTCCCAGAGAAGTGATGCCTTCATCAACAACCACTTTTTTTATGACAGGCAAAAAGGCTTTCCATGGATATGGATTCTCGCTGTACTGAGGAACATCATTAATGAGTATCGGGATTTCTCCTTTTCCACTTATGTGAAGAACTCCATTTTTATATTCCCAAGTTATATTGCTGTTTAATTCTCCACCGCCTTCATAGGATGAGGTTTGTGTTCGATCGACAAATATAAATCCATATTTATTTGCATATGTTTCCGCCAATGAATCCGGATAACCATAAATAATACTGCCAGGCATAAAAGCTCTGGCACCAATATCATCTAAATGTTCTGGGAGGAAAAACTCCGTGAGCTTAGGACATCCCAAAAAGGCTTGTTGTCCAATGGATTGCAAATTATCATTAAACTCAATATTCTCCAATTCCGAACATTGAAAAAAAGCTTCCGTATCAATCTTTAACAAAGATTGCGGAAATATTATTTTCGATAAATTGTTGGATCTTTGAAAGGCCAGGAATTCAATGGCTGTGACTCCTTCCGGAACAGAGAATAACTCACCCTTTCTTGCCGGAGGATACCGGACAAGACTTGGTCCGTTGGTTGTGTTACTATATAAAACGCCATCGATGTCATAATAATTCGGATTTCCCGGATCAACATTTATTTCTTCCAGGCTATATACGTTGGCAAAAGCAGCCGGCACAAATGTTTTCAAAGAGCTTGGTAAATCTATCTTTTTGATTGCCGTACTTGCAAATGCGCTCTGTTTTATTATTTTGCAACGCTTTGGAATATTGACTTCAACTAAATTCCTACATAAACCAAATGCATCAAAGCCAATGACTTCTAACGAATCCGGAAGATTTATTTTTACCATGTCTTCATTTCCCGACATCGCCAAATCATAAATATATTTCACTCCATCCGGTATGGTGTATTCCGATTGTGTTGTATTATGAGGAGCAAGAATTAAGGTATCCATATCGTAATTATAAAGAATACCATCCACCACTTTTAAATACGGATTGTCCGGGGAAACGATAATGTCTAAATTCGAATTATAATACTTTGGTCCGATTCTTTCTATATAGTTACCAAGCACCTTACCTGTATCTAAATCCGAACAGGACATAGTAAATGTTGATGGCAGAACAATTCTCTTCAGAGAAGGACATCCGTCTATGGTTGCGGCGTTCGCTCTGATTTCTTCACCGGTATTGTCAGCCATCCCATCACCATCAGAATTTTCACCGCCATAACCAACTAATCCACGCGTGAATTCCCGGATACCTTCACTGATAATAATACTTTCTACCGATGAATTATCGTAAAACACCCCATTACCAAGTTTGTATACGCTATATCCATCGATTTCGGCAGGAACGGTAACTTCCGTCTCATCACCGGAATACTTTGTTATAACAGCCTTTCCGTTCTGCAGGATATAATTGTAATAGCCGGATCTATAAACACCGGAACCATTATAAGATAATGATGTTATTTTCAATTCATCATTGGAGAACATATTCATGGTTTCGTCGTCATAAGAATATTTTATCTGACTAGTATTACAATAAAAAATATATCCGTTATATAAGTCTCCAAAATTTTTACCGGTCAAAAATAATAGATTATCTGCCCCGACAGTTCCCTCATCACAATTTGTTATATCGACAAGATAATTATTGCCGTCTTCCATTGTAACAACATTCCACATATGGGGTTCATCACCGGAGCAACCGGACATGGTGCCGGTAACTGTAATGCAATCGATCTCTTCATTGAATTCCGTCAGATTACAAAGATATTGAAAAGCCTTTGCATATCCTTCACATACTACATTTGTGTCCGGATTTTCATCAAATACCCAGATCAACTGCCAGGGATTACCGTAGCTCACCGACCCGCTGGCGGCATTATGATTATAAGAAACAAGTGCACATATTTCCTTCCGATACCCCTCAAGCTTTTCATAATCTGAAACCTCTGCATATTGTTCTACAATGGCATTTGCCTTCGTTACAATGGTTTGCACAGATTTTCCGATTTCCGTATTAAAAGTATATTCTCCGGCAGAATACTCCTCCGCCACAGGGAATGAAAAAGCAATGCTTCCTGTAAAAGTGATGCAGTATTCTTCTTTGTTATAATCATAGAAAATCTTGACTTTATAACCTTGAGATGATGTTTGGGATGTTTTATCGTACCAATAAAGTTCATAAGGATTATCTGCCAGCAATGCATTAATGATAGCCTTAAGATCATATTCTCCCTTTTCCAGCAAAGCCGATGTAGCTTCCTCCGTGAGATTGCCATCTTTAGTAATACTCTCCACACCTAATTCAGATGCGGTCCATGTGAGTTGATCTAATCCCAGATCTTCCACATCAATCTCAAAAATCGTAGATGCCCTATCACCTGCCGCAACCTGTGCGATGTCTCCCATTAATCTGGTATATATCGTCTTATTGATTCCGGATAATTTATTGCCCGCTGCCTTCTTAATCCTTGACTTGATCCCGCCGTTGTCGGCTGCTGCCTCCACATATTCATCAAACAACTTTGCGGTATCAGAATTCTTATTCGTTGGAGTATATTCTTGTCCTTCTGTTTCTGCAACTTTTGCAACAGTCTCAGCAGACACAGGCAACGTCAGGAAAAAAATCACCCAGAAGAGGCACAGTAATGCCGTGAAAATCCCTCTGTATCGTTTGTTACCCATAAACATCATATCCTTCCTCCTCAATCAGTAATTCAAGAACGCCTCGGAGTTTTCTCCGACAAGATAAAAAAGTATAAATAACCCTTTTGTGATATATTTTCATTGTACCATAGGATAATACAATGAAGTAGTCGTTTTTGAAAAAAGCAACGATTTGGCAGAAAATTTTATTATCATCATATCTCAATATTTCAGAAGGAGTCCCCCGCTTCAAGCGTGCAGAGCGCTAAGCGGTGGGAGATAAACACTAAAATCAAAAAATAGAAAAAAAACTAATTATTTACATTTTATTCTTGAAATATAAATGCAAAGATGTTAAGATAAAAACAGTATAATAATTATGAAAGAAGATTGGCAGTCAAATGAAATTATGCTCTACATTAAAGGATTATAAAAAGGAATATCTTCCGAAGGATATTTTTTCGGGAATTATTATGGCGGCGGTTTCCATTCCGATT
>JAXFTO010000156.1:0-3297 GCA_034176745.1 Bariatricus sp.
TCATACCCATTAATTCCCAGCAGAGTGCTTTTGCGAAAGACCCCAAATGCCCCTGAAATCAAACACTGTGCGTTTAACCTGGCAAATATGCTCCTGGAAATCTGAAATGTCTTCATATATTCGCAGAACTGAATTGCTTCTAGCTGAGAGGAATCTTCTCTTTTGACGATTAAGTGGCCACCGACAGCAGCTACTTTATCATTCTGGAAATGATTTACCGCCTTAGAAAGAGCATCTTCCTGTAGAATGCAATCAGCATCAAGCACACAAACCAAAGCGTTTCTTGCATGACAAATTCCTACATTCAATGCATTTCCCTTTCCCTTTTTTCGGATATAAATCTCTCGCAGCAAATAATCCGAATCCTGATAAAAAACATCTTTTTCTGCAACGTCTGTTCCCTGTGGAAGGCCTTGAATATCATTTCTGAGAATCAAAATCTCCCACTCTGCGCATTTTTGACGTATGACAGATTCTATTGTTTCATTTATGGTTTTTAGACCAGTTACTGGAATCAGGACGCTTACCGAAAATCAGAATTATTTATCATCCCTATCTCCTCTGCTATAGTTTAGCGACTTTCCGGTCGATTTCTGTATGAGCAACATTGTGTTTATCACTTCATTGCCAAATAGAGCTTTCTATTTCGCCCCATCTTTTCCAATCACAACCAACACTGTTTTCAACAGGATCTTAATATCCATCCCCAAATCCCAGTTCTTAATATATTCCGTATCCAGCCTCACAACTTCTTCAAAGTCGGTAATATCGCTCCGTCCGCTGATCTGCCACATCCCGGTAATCCCCGGTTTGATCGCCAACCTGGCACGATGATGCAGATCATACTTCTCCCACTCATCCTCTGTAGGAGGCCTGGTTCCGACCAGACTCATATCACCCTTCAGCACATTCCAGAACTGCGGAAATTCATCCAGGGAATAATCCCGGATAAAATTCCCGATCCCTTTGATAATCCTCGGGTCATTATCCATCTTGAACATCATGCCGTCCTTGATATTATTCTGCGCCATGAGTTCTTTCTTCCGTTCCTCTGCATCCATATACATACTTCGGAACTTATAGATCTTAAACTTCCTTCCGTTCTTCCCGACTCGAATCTGGCTGAAGAAAATCGGTCCCGGTGATTTCACATAGATCCACGGTGCAACAATAACAAAGATAACCGCCGTACCAATCAGCCCGACAATTCCTCCCGCGATATCCATAAGCCGCTTCACAAACACCTGCTTCTGAGATGCCATATTGATGCTGCTGGAGAGCACCGTATACCCTTCAATCTCCTCCACCAGCTGACGTGCCTTATCTTTTTTCAGTCTTGCAAGCTTCAGATGCACCGTAAGTCCCATGATTCCACATTCATCAATGAGCTTTTCCGGAAGTGGTATGTCATCCGGAATGCTGAACATCACCTCATCCGTCCAGGCTGTTTTCAGGTATTCGGCAATCCGATCCACCCCACAAATAACCGGAAGTCCATGGAATTCTCTTCTCTCTCCTTCTTCATCCACGATCCCGATTCCGGTAACCTTGAATTCACTGTACGGATTTTCCGTAAAGTTATTGAGAAGCTCTTCAAAATTCTTTTTTGATCCGACCAACATAATGCCACGTTTTCCGGAAGCCGGTCCCCGGTGGCTTCTCAGCCACATTTTCAAAATGCTTCTTCCTATATAAAGGAAGCTCCATGCAATAAACGGGAAATAAAACATCGCCAAGCGCGAAGATTGCGCAGATTCTTTAGTTACAAAAAGATAGACGATGACACCGGCGAAAACAACGAGCACATGATGTGCAACCGCTTTTGCTTCCATCCAGTATCCTCGTCTCAGAATACCCCGATATGTTTCCATCAGGAAACCCATTACCAGATCAATCAGCCCCAGAACAATGAAGATACTCCGCATGAACGTATCCATCTGCAAAACCTGGTCTCCATGCCGAATTACATACGCCATGTAGAACGCTGCTTCTATCAATATGAAGTCCAACAAAATAAAATCCCAGTGTTTGAACCAATGTGATGTATTTCTTTTGTACATTCCCTAACCTAACCCCTGAATCTCTAAAGTGCCAAGCTCAAATTTTCCTCATTTTAAGGCCCGGCATCACTCACTCATTTCCTATATCGTCTTCGAAACTATTTCAAGTCCCACTTCTACAGTCTGTATTCTTCCAAACATCTCAATCTCAATCCAGGCCTTCCTTTTATGCCGATCGATCTTCCGGATGAACGCCTCCATCCCTTCAAGAGGTCCCATGAGGACTCTCACTTGTGAGTTTTCAATAATTCCTTCTGACATCTGAACGACTTTCTCTTCACCGCCGAAGTGCTGTAGAAACGCGACCTCTTCATCGGTAAGCGGAACAATCTCCTGACCGGTTCCGATCATCTTCGTCATTCCGTCAACTTTTTTCAATTCTTTGTATAATTCGTTCAAATTATCTGTGACAACAAATACATATCCAGGAAACAAGATCTTTTTAAGAACAGTCCATTTACCGCGGAAATGCTTTTTTTCTTCGTACATCGGAATGAAACATTCTTCCAGAATACTTCTGTCAATCTTCTTTTCGCATTGCAAACGAGTTCGCTCTTCCGCACCTGTACTGACCTGTACAACGTACCACATTCATTTTTCCCCTTTATATGTCTTCGTTTGTTGCATGGATTCGGGAAAAAAAGAATCTTTCTGGTCAAAAATGGGTAAACTTCGCCACTCCATCTTTCATCAGACAGATTCTAATAAACGTATAACATCTAAATCTTCCAAACGCGACACGGCGACGATTTGAACCATTTAGAATTTTTCCTTTTCCATACTTCCTGTATTATACCCCATCATTTTACTGTTTTCAACATTTGTTGACAACTTTTGCGTTTTTCTATAGGGGACTTGAAATATTCATTTTTTTTTAATGAATTTTGTGCATTTCGTCTATTGACTCTTGATCAAAAAGCTGAATTTACGATTTTTGAGTAGTAATTTGTGTTGCATTCCTGGGATATTTTATAAATTAAGAATCAATTTTTCGCAACAAATAGTAGCTTAAAATCAGGAAGTCAACGCTATTTAGCAATGACTTCCTGATTTGATACGATATTTTCTTACTCCGAATACAATCGCTGCTATAATCAATATTCCTACTGTCGCCCCGGATGTATCGATACACACATCCTGGATTCTTCCCGCACGTCCTTCTACAAAGAGCTGGTGAAATTCGTCGGTACATGCCATAAAAGCGCTGATTCCTACACTGCAGAATATTCTCCTCTTC
>JAXFTO010000157.1:0-5481 GCA_034176745.1 Bariatricus sp.
ATAAATCAAAAGGTATTCCACAGATGTTGTTTCTTTCTCAATGTATATATTTGTTATTTATGATACCAATATGCGTAGTAACAGCAAAGTTTGGATTTTGGATTATGGTGTATTCGCGTTGTGGGGCTATAATAATTCAGATAATCATTGGGATTGTCTTTATGAAGAAATTTTTTGAAATAGATTTACAAGATTATTTTAAATCATTTTTATATCCATTGCGACAATTGCTATGGTATTAATTTCGGAAGTTACAAAATGGTATTTAAAAGGAATAATTGGAGATTTTATAGGAATATTAGTATGTGTTTTAGTATATTTGGCAGTTGTATATGTTGTAGCCAGAAAGCAGTTATTAAATATTATTCAGACAATAAAAAAAAAAAGTATAATAATATAGAAACGCTATTGGTGAGAACAAAGATATACAGTTATTTCAAAGAAGATATATCTAGCATAAATAATGCTCAGGAAGCGTTTTCACTTCCTGGGCATTCTGTAGTAAGTGCGAATATTAATTATCTCCTGTTAGATAAAATGAAATGACACCTCATTTGTAGCAACGAGGATTTACTTGCATATTAGAGTTGATAATAATAGTGGTAACAGGAAGCACTGCATACAAAAGGAAATCACAGAAAACTCATCATTTCTCTCGCAATTTCAGAACATCCTCAAGTGGCAACCCTGAAAATCTGGAGATATCCTCAGGAGAGAAACTGGGATCCTGTGATGTGAGCTCCTGAAGTTTACGTTTATCTTTGGAGTATTTAATGAAGAGCATGACTTCTTTGAGATTGCTCTCGAGTTTGTCAAGTTCTTCATCCTTTATCTCGGCAGGTGAGAAGAGATTGATCCGGTAATCCGGAACCAGAGAAAGAATCTCGGGGTCCTGGACAGAGAGCATTTCGTGGAGACTCCTGGGAGCGTTCCAGGTATCGGAACCGAAGTATACGACTACGGTTATGACAGGGATGAGCCGGTCATCTTTGTAGAAGCCGGTGAGATATTTTCCGGATGTGGAGGAACATTGTTTTGCTTCTCTGTGGGTTGTCAGCCATGTAATCTTTGGTGATGGTATCCTTTGTACCCATAGGTTTCACCACCTTCGATCTTGTTATGTGATCAGAGTTATTTTATCATCTGATCCATTTTCAGGGTAACATAGTTCATTGCTTTTGGAAAGAGGATTTTGTGAAAAAGCTTCAGAGCTGCGCAGGTAAGGCGGATATGTTTGTCGAACGGAGTCGAAATAAATCAATAGACAAAAAGAGCGTATTGTGCTACTCTGAAAGCACGAATCACGTGGCGATTGGCATATTTGTATGTGATTTTTCGCATTGAAAGGGAGTGGAACGCGGAATATGAAGAGACCGAAGCTACCGGTGGGAATTGAGAATTTTCAGGAAATTCGTCAGGCGGATTTTTATTATGTAGATAAGACCAGGCTTATCGAACAACTGATCGATCAGTGGGGGAAAGTAAATCTTTTTACAAGACCTCGGCGTTTTGGGAAAACATTTAATATGAGTATGCTTCGTTGTTTCTTCGAGATCGGGGCAGATGAAGCGCTGTTTGAAGGTCTTTATATTTCCCGGAAACAAGAACTGTGTGAACAGTATATGGGGAAATTTCCGGTAGTGTTTTTATCGCTGAAGAATGTTGATGGACTTACCTTTGAGAATGCACGCTATCAGCTGACAGAACTGGTAGGCAGAGAGGCCAGTCGTTTTCTGTTTTTATTGGAGAGTGACAGACTGACAGAAACGGATAAAGATATATATCGTACATTGATCTCTGTGGAGAATGGCCGATATTCTATGGATGAAAATATTCTTTCTTCTGCGTTGCAGATATTGTCTCAGCTGTTGCATAAGCATTATGGGCAGAAGACGATTATTCTTATAGATGAATATGATGTTCCTCTGGATAAGGCTTTTCAGCATGGATATTATAAAGAAATGGTGCTCATGATACGCGGTGTGTTCGGACAGGCACTTAAGACTAACGATTCTCTGTATTTTGCAGTATTAACAGGGTGTCTTCGCGTGTCTAAAGAGAGTATTTTTACAGGACTTAATAACTTCAAAGTGCTTTCGATCACGGATTATCGATTTGATGAGCATTTTGGTTTCACAGATGATGAGGTCTGCAGATTGCTTACAGCATATGGCATGGAGGATCATCTTTCCGAAACAAAGGAATGGTATGATGGATATCATTTTGGAAATACGGATGTGTACTGCCCATGGGATGTGATCAATCATGTAGATTGTCTGCGTGGGAATCCGGATGCGGAGCCGCTGTCTTACTGGATCAATACCAGTGGGAATGAACTGGTAAGGAGATTCATTGACAGGGCAGATAAGACTACAAGAGATGAGATAGAGCGTCTGATCGCAGGTGAGTCTATTGAGAAAACGGTCCGCATGGAGTTGACCTATGATGAAATCGATAACAGTCTGGATAATCTCTGGAGTGTATTATTTACTACAGGATATCTTACACAGGCAGGGAAGACCGAACGGGGAGTGTATCGTCTGACCATTCCGAACAGGGAGATAAGAGAAGTTTATGTGCTTCAGATAAAGGAATGGTTTGACCGCGCAGTGCTGAAAGAGGCGGAGCCGACGAAAAATCTGCTGAAAGCAATAAAAGAAGGGAATGCAGGTGAGATTGAGGAACGCCTTACAAAGATTCTGGGAAATACGATCAGTATTTTTGATACAAAAGGACGAAATGGAGAAAAAGAAATTTTTTATCATGGACTTTTGTTGGGGCTTTTGCGTAGTGATCCAAACTGGCTTGTTCAGTCTAATGCGGAATCTGGAGATGGTTTTGCAGATATTCTGGCAGAACCGGAAGATCCGGATGCCGGGATCGTTATCGAGCTGAAGTATTCTCAGACTTTTTCAGGGCTGCAAAATGCATGTGAAAGAGCGCTGGCACAGATCAGAGAAAAGCGGTACGATGAACGGTTACGTAATGAAGGAAGAAATAATATTCTGGCGTATGGAGTTGCTTTTTGTAAGAAGCGATGTAAAGTGGCTGTTCAGAGGCTGTAAATCTGATAAAATGTTAAAGGATGGGGGTGAGTTGCGTGTATCAGGAAAGAATAGAATTATATGAAGAACTTGAAGCGGAATTGGGTAGCAGGATATTGGTATATGTTACCAGTGACAGACCTAATATGGGAGCGCAGATCGCTCCGGATGTGATTGATTATTTTATCGATCATCTGGATAAAATAGGACCATGCAAGAAAATCTCACTGTTTCTTTATACAAGAGGCGGAGATACTTCAGCGGCGAGAAATATAGTCAATTTATTACGGATGTATGGAGATGAATTGCAGGTAATAGTTCCTCATAAAGCGCATAGTTCAGGGACTATCATCAGTTTGGGAGCTAATGAGATCATAATGACTAAGCAAGCTACACTAGGACCAATAGATCCGAGTTTACATACCCCATTGAATCCCAGGTTGCAAGATGGAGGCATATATCCGGTAAGTGTAGAGGCTGTTAAAGGATATCTTGAATTTGCAAAAAATGAAATGCAGATTGATGATACAGCTTCCCTTGCAAGTATTTTTGAAAAGCTGACAGATTTTGTGCATCCTTTGGTTCTGGGGGAAGTTTACCGTTCCAAGGCTCAGATTCAAATGATGGCAGAGAAATTACTTCAAAATCAGGTTAGAGATCCGGAGAAGATTAAGAAGATCATAGCATTTCTGTGCAGCGAATCTGGAAGTCATGATTATACTATTAACAGACGGGAAGCTAAGGATGAACTGGGATTAAATATTATAAAACCATCCAAGACACAATATAAAATCATCAAAAAGATTTATGATGATATAAACGAAGAATTGATGTTTAGCAAACCATTTTTACTAACGGAAGTGAATGGTGCATATGTGGTGCGTAGAGGCCTGTTGGAAAGTATAGTTGGAGGAGCGGATTATTTTTCAACAGAAGGGACTGTTATCCGGGGAACTTTGCCAGATGGACAGATTGCTGTTCAGAACAGAGTAAATTTTGAAGGTTGGAGACATGACTGTTTAATAGAAAAAATGCAGGTACAGTCAGGCAATAGAATGGAGGATATTGTTTATGAAAGAGGTAGTGAATTCCAAACATAATACTGCAGTTACAACATCATATACTGCATATCATGCAATTACTACGTCTGCAATACCTACCGATACAGAAAAATATGTTATTGTAAATCCAGAAGAATCGATTAATATTGATGTTAATGAAGAGGGAAAGTATTCTGTATTTGATATTGCAAACTGGTTTTTGACTAAAGGACAGATGACTCATAAAAAATTGCAGAAATTATGTTATTATGCACAGGCCTGGTGTTATGCTTTGAAAGGTTTTCGACTTATGAATACAGATTTTCAGGCTTGGGTACATGGACCGGTTTCTCCTGCATTATGGGAGCGTTTTAAGGCATTTGGATATGATACGATTTGTATAAAAGGGAAGGTTGCTTTGAAGTTATCAGATGATGATATTCAGTTGTTGGAAGATGTGTGGGATACGTATGGAGAGAGCACTGGCAATGCGCTTGAGACACTTACGCATAGAGAATTACCCTGGATAGAAGCTCGGAGAGGATATGAACCAGAGGAGAGATGTACAGTTATCATTTCTCCTGAAACGATGGCATCTTACTATAAGGCTATTTATTGTGGTGATTAATAATGGCAAAATTAACGGAAAAACAAAATCGGGAAGTACCTTTTGAATTGTGTTTTAAATATCATTTGGAGAATGGGTATACATTCAAGGAACTTACACCGGAAAATGTGAAACAGTTTCAAATATTTTTGAATAAGGTTTCTCAAATGACAGTCACACAGGTAGATAAAGCGTATTCGCGTAAACCAGATACGGATGATGTGTATAATGGAATGCAGGTATATCATTATGCAGTAACTGAGGTATTTCGTATACATGTTGTTATAGAAGCAGGATATTATAAGATCATACGATTGGACCCAAAACATAAAGTACATAGAAGTTAACGGAATAAAATATATTATAGTAATAAAAAATAATAAAAACAAGATATATTGATACATAAGGATAATGAGGAAATAACATTATCCTTATACATCAATATATAAGATAAGTTATAAATATTAACGCACAAAGGAGAGCAAGAAATGGGAAAATATTTTGGTACAGATGGCTTCCGTGGAGAAGCGGGTGTTTCGTTGACGGCGGATCATGCATTTAAGATCGGGCGTTTTCTGGGATGGTATTATAATGAGCTGCGCAGAAGAGCGGGGGAGACGGCTGCGGCCAGGATCGTGATCGGCAAGGATACCCGACGTTCCAGCTATATGTTTGAGTATTCGCTGGTTGGCGGGCTGGTGGCATCCGGAGCGGATGCTTATCTTCTCCACGTGACAACAACGCCGTCTGTGGCTTATGTTGCCCGTACCGATGGCTTTGACTGCGGTAT
>JAXFTO010000158.1:0-7765 GCA_034176745.1 Bariatricus sp.
AGTTGTGACAAATATGTCTTGGTGGGAGTCCAATCTCCTTCCAAGATAAAGCCTCCGGCGGATTGCAGAGGTGCGCAGATGTATTGTGTCATGCAAAGCATGACGCGCACCTCGCAGCAAGTACGCCAAGGCGTACTTGAATCAAGACTCGCTCGCGAGTCTTGGCGCGGGAGTCATCTCCCATCTTATATATTCAAGAAAACGCAAGGTTGCCGGTGCGGCGGATACATTTTCCAGATAGGCTGCGCCAAGCACGCGTGTATAATGTCCGGAAAAAGAACGGACACAGACCTGGAACGGTGCATCTGTAAGCAGAAGGCGCGGCAGAACGGTGATGCCGAAACCGGTCTCGACCATTTTCAATGTGGCAAAATCCTCGTTCAGGCGGTAGCGGATCTTAGGCGTAATGTTATTCATGGCGAATACATTTCCCATCTCATAATCCAGACCGTCTGAAGAAAGAATAAAATTCTCGTTATTAATATCAGAAAGAGAAATTTCTTCTTTTGTTGCCAATGGGTGATCCAAAGGTGTAACCAGCATCAGCTCATCTGTCCCGACCGGGATAAAAGCGGCATCCGGCATAGAATAACGGGAAACAAAGATGCAGTCCAGTTCACCGCTGTGCAGCTTTTCTTTCAGTGCGCTGAATCCGTCAACGGTCAGTTCAAAATTAATGTTCGGATAGGATTCGGAAAATTTCTTCAGAATATCCGGAAGCCAGTGATAGGAAATACTCTGTATCGTACCGATGCGAATAAGACCGGTATCCAGTCCGCTTAACTTTGTGGCAAGCCTGTTGATGCGGTTCTCTTCCTGGCAAATGATCCGCAGAGATTCGATGATTTCTTCCGTCCCAAGAAGAAGATCCATCCCGGATTTGGAACGCTTAAAAAGAGGAAATCCAAGTTCTTTTTCATAGCTTCGGATAGCCTGACTGATGGCAGATTGGGTGTAATTCAGTTTTTCGGCGGTTCTGGAAATACTGTGCGTCTCACAGACATCCAGTATGATTTCATATTTATTCATATCCACTCCATGTATTAGAAAATCTGATGTTATCCATTAAAATAATTTGCTTTTCTTCTTGCTTTTTATCTTTTATTATAAACATGGAAGAATGTTTTTTGTCAAGAGGAATGACGGTGGCTGAGGGAAGGGGACAAAGTCACCCGGTCAATAATCAATTAGGAGGAGAACGTTATGGGAACAGAGTTCTGGAATGGCGCAGAAGCGGCGCATAGAAGAGTTATGATGAAGGCAGCAGGATATTCGGACAGTGATATTCGTAAGAAACCACATATCGGAGTACCGAATTCTTATATGTCAGGATCACCGGGATCTGCACATCTTCGTCAGATCGCAGAAGCAGTAAAAGAAGGAATATGGGCAGCAGGCGGTATTCCGGTAGAATTTGGAATTCCGGCAACCTGTGGAAATATTGCAAATGGTGCAGAAGAATTGAAATATGAACAGGTAGGACGTGACATTGTGGCAATGTCAGTAGAATTCGTAAGCCGTGTTCACAACTTTGACGGACTTGTTATGGTCGCATCCTGCGACAACATTATTGCCGGATGCTATCTTGCGGCAATGAGACTGGATATTCCGTCTATGGTAGTAACAGGGGGCTCTATGCAGCCGGGACAGTACTGTGGAAAGACCGTAGTGGAAGCTGACCTTGATGCGGCTCGTTTCTCAGGAGCGGATGAAAGTGAACTGATGGAAATGGAAGATAATGTATGTCCGTCATTCGGTGCATGTCCGTCCATGGGAACTGCAAATACCATGCAGATGTTAGGTGAAGTTATGAACCTTGTGCTTCCGGGAACTGCAACGATCCCAGCGACAGATAACGCAAAACTTCGTAAAGCAAGGGAAGCAGGAAAATATGCGGTAGAAATGGCAAAGGCAGGAAGAAAGCCTTCTCAGATTATCACAAAAGAAGTCCTTCTTAACGCAATCATGTTCGACATGGCAGTAGCAGGTTCTACCAATGCGGTTCTGCACATTTTATCTTATGCATACGAGCTGGGAATCAGGCTGACACTGGAAGATTTTGAGCACTACGCAAAAGAAATTCCATGTATCAATGCCGTAGTACCGAGCGGTCCGTACACTGTTGTAGATTTCCACTATGCAGGCGGCGTGCCGAATGTCATGAAAATGCTGGAAAGCAAGCTTTATACAGATGCACCGAGTATCTTCGGATGCCCGTGGAGCGAGATCCTTTCCAAAGTAACAGCACAGGAAAATAAAGTCATCCACTCTCTGGAGCGTCCGCTGTTCAACGAACCGGGACTTAAGATCCTTCGTGGAAATCTTTCACCGAACGGCGCAATTGTTCGTCCGACCGCTGTTTACGATGAAGTAAAATACATGAAAGGAAAAGCAAAAGTATTCGAAAATGACCACTCTGCATTTGAAGCAATCCAGGGTGGACAAATCGTTCCGGGAGATATTATTGTCATTCGTTATGAAGGATGTAAAGGTGCACCGGGAATGAAGGAACTGATGTTGAGTATTGATGCGCTGATCGGTCTTGGATTACATAAGAGCGTAGGTCTTATCACAGACGCAAGATTCTCCGGATTTAACTTTGGAGCAATTATCGGCCATGTTTCACCGGAAGCATACGATGGAGGAACCATTGCACTGGTAGAAAATGGAGATGAAATCGTGATCGATATCCCTAACGGAGAAGTTTCCCTTCTGGTGTCAGACGAAGAACTGGCAAGAAGAAGAGCAAACTGGGTATGCCCGCCGCTTAAGGAAGAAAAAGGCTGCCTGAATATTTACGCGAAAATGTGCCGCCCGGCAGAAGAAGGCGGAGCAATGCAGCCGTGGGATCTGGATGCAAAGCATGACGCGCACCACGCAGCAAGTACGCCGAGGCGTATTTGAAATAGATCGATCAAAAGCAGGAGGAAGAAAAGATGCTGTTATTATCAAGAGAAGATATCAAAAAAGTATTTAGCATGAAAGATGCAATTGAAGCAGATAAAGAAGCATTTCAGCTGGTAGTAGAAGGAAAATGTGATTCACCGCTCAGAACGAACATTCAGGCACCCAAACACGATGGATGTTTCCTGTTTATGCCGGCTTACGTAGAAGAAATGGATACGGCTGCAGTGAAGATCGTAAATATTTTCCCGCACAATATTGATCAGGGAAAACCGTCTTCACCGGCACAGGTGCTTCTGATCGACGGGACGACCGGAATCGTAAGTGCAATTCTGGACGGAACCTATGTTACCCAGCTTCGTACCGGAGCTGCATCCGGAGCTGCCTTTGATGTACTGGCGAAAAAAGACTGCAGAATCGGAGCTCTTATCGGAACCGGCGGACAGGCGGCTACTCAGCTTGAGGCGATGCTCGCAGCAAGAAAACTGGAAGAAGTCAGAGTTTATGATCTGAATTATGAAAGAACCGTCGCTTTTGCGGAAAAAATGCAGGAAGAACTGAAAGAATACGGAGCAAGAATTATTGCAGTGAAATCCTCTGATGAGGCAATTGATGATGCGGACCTCTTGATCACAGTAACTCCATCTTCAAAACCGGTATTTGACGGAACGAAAGTAAAAGCAGGTGCGACCGTCAGCTGCGTTGGTGCATATCAGCATCATATGCAGGAAATGGATCCGCGGATCCTTCCTAGAGCATCCAAGATTTATTTTGACTCAAAAGAAGCAGTTCTGTTTGAATCAGGTGACATTCTGATTCCGCTGGAAGAAGGAATCATCACAGAAGAAGACTTCACCGGCGACCTCGGAATGGTTCTGAAAGGAGAAAGTGTTGGGAGAGAAAATGATGAAGAAATCATTGTTTTTGAGACAGTAGGAGTTGCTGCGCAGGATCTGGTCGCTGCTAAAAAAATCTACGAAAAAGCTCTGGAAGCAAATGTAGGAACCGAGTGGAAATAGATTGATAAAACATTTTCACCGCTGATCTGCGTGGAAGTAACAGTATGCGGAATTGCGCCGTACTGCGGCAAACAGTTAAAGGATACAGGTATAAATAGAAAGACCGTTTCGAGTAAAAGAAAACTCGGAACGGTTTTTTGCTGCAGATAATTATAAAAAATAATGAAATGAAGGGTGAAAATTGGTTACAATAGAGATACAGATGAAATTTTTCAAAAGAAACAGAGCAAAAAAAATTCTTGGATTAGTATTAGTGGCTGCTATACTTCTGAATGTAGGAATATACGGCTCTATCATATGGAAGTATTATCAGGATGTTGTCTCAATCGTGCCGGAAGATCAGGTGGATCCAACAGTAAAAGATGTAAAAATAGCACAGGAGGAACAAAAAGATGACGAAGTTTTCAATGTGCTTCTGGTCGGTACAGATTCCCGCGATCCGAATTCGGATATGGGACGTTCCGACAGCATGATGCTTGTATCGTTTAACCAGAGTGAGCAGAAATCTACGGTAGTATCTTTTATGAGGGATTCATTAGTGGAAATCGGCGGAGTAAAAGTTTACATTACGGAAGAAGAGGCAGAATATTACCGTCAGAACGGAATGCCGGATATCCAGAGCGGGGACGTGACATTAACCGGATCGCAGGCACTTGCTCACGCACGAAATCGTACACTTGGAAGTGATTTTGAACGAACAAGACGACAAAGAAGTGTAATGTACGGAATCTGCCGCCAGATTATGACAGAGAAAGATGCTTCAGCCATTCTGCCTTTGATTAATTTCTGTATGAATCATGTAAAGACAAACATGAGTGTGACGGAGATCTATGATCTGGCGAAACAAGTATTGGAGATCGACAATCTGAGAATGCAGCAGGCAAGCATGCCGACAGAGGGGGCATACCAGCCGATTACCTATGAGGGGATGGATGTATTGGAAATCGATTTTGAGGCAAATAAAAAATATTTGAATGAATTGTTGTACTAAGTGGGGAGTAGTCCGCAGTATAAAATAGAAAGCCGCATCATTTCTGGTAAGGAATTATTGGAAATGGTGCGGTTTTGGGTTTTATTCCGTCATGTCCCTTGTTGACAGAGAAGAAAAAATTGGTGTATCATGATTTCGCGTATAAATTATTTTGAAAGAAGATAAGACTCCCACCTCGCAGCAAGTACGCCGAGGCGTACTTGAATATCGGAATTTCCCAGGGAGACAGCCGATTATCGGTTACGTCCAACTTCTTTTATTCCATTGGAAAATCAAGACTGGGTGTGTTTATGTCGCTGACAAGACAGATTCTGTTTCTGCTTCCGCTCATTATCATTTTCCCCATCTTTATGGGAATCGACGGAGTCATGTATGCCGGACCGATTGCTGATGCGGCGGCAGCGATTGTGTGTGGCTATTTTACACTGAGAGAACTGAGGGAATTGAAACTTTTGGAGCTTAAGAGGCAAGGGGAATAATAGAAATGAAGAAAAAAACATCATCGGTGCATCGGGAAATTTGCCTGTGCACCGATGATGTTTTTTATTAAGCAGGACTTATTATAAGTCGAGAAGTTCTGCAATGATTTTACCGGTATCGTATTCCGGTGCATATTTTTCAGCGACATCACAGATCTGTTGAATCGTTTGAATATCTACTTCAAGAAAATCGGCAATTTCTGTAGGGGTGAATTGCTTTTTGAGCTTCTTGCAGATTTGTGGAACAAGGATTTCCATGCGCCCTTCTTCCCTGCTGATTCGACGTGTCTCCTGAACATCATAAGCTTGAAAACTGTCAAATAACATATCAAAATCCCTCCGTGTAATTAAATCGGTAAATGATTCCACTTCCTTGCGTGGCACATTCAGCCGATACAAGAAAACAGCGATGATTTTACCAATCAATGTCAACAGATAATCTGGTGTATCTTGTTCCAGGTTATCAAAATATTCTTGGGGTATCTCTTTCAGATTCTTGAATTCTTTAGAGTTGCGAAGCTTGTTAATCAGGAAAATTAAGGACAATTCATCTTTCTTTTCGATTAATTCTTGATTCGTATAGGATGTAAGCGGAACGACCAGATATTCAAAGTCAGGAATATATTTCCCAAGTGTATCACTTAGATGAACCCGTTCTTTAAAACTGCGGGCTGCAGTCCATGATTCTGTACCTTCATAATATACGATCGGCAGTATGGGAGGATATCTGAAATCTTTCGTCTTTGTAATGCCCGGGTGAAGCTTTTCCTGTTCTTTTTCATAGTCTGTCAGTATCATCACAATATAGCGAAGTAATTTGAATGCCATATCGTAGTGAACCTTGGACTGATGCTCAATAACTGTGAGTAAGTATATGGATTGTTTTTTCAGATGAATCTTCTTCACAGAATCTGAATCACGCCCTTCTTGAAAAAGCGGAAGAAAGCGTTCCGAAACATCTTCGATATCCTCGGGTTTTACATCCTTTAATAATTCAATATCCACATATCCTTTTAAAAACTGTGCGCAAAGAATGGGATTATCAAAGATAAGTTTCGCTCCGTTGTCTTTTGCATTGTGGTTCTGTATTGCGTTAGTGCTCTGGATATTTGTCATAGGTTCTCCTTTCGGCAGAAAATATAACCGGGAACCATACATATGAACCAAAAGAGAAGACGCTAATATGAATTCAAAAATCTTTTTCAATTCATATTATAGCAATCAAAGAAAGAAATGGCAATGTAGTGGTAAGCGAATTACAGATTCTGCAAATGTTGTTGTGATTTTCGTGTGTTCAGTAATTGAATAATTTGCCGAGCAACAAAGATAATATGGAGCTTTGGAATGTTTCGAAGTGAAACAGCTCCTCTTCCTGGAAGGTAATCAATGTTTCCAAGTTAAGAAAGTATAACATAAGGCTGCAGAACAGACAAATTAAAAAAGTATAAAATGTGAAATATACTTGATAATGAGGATACAACTGTGTATCTTTGTAAATGTAAGATATATTTACATATGTGGCTATGTTTGAATAAAGGAGATTGCCCTTCACTGTGGATATAAAGATGTTGTAGAAGTATTGCTGCAGAACCATATATAGTGGGGCAAAGAGTAGGAGGGATGAAAATGAAACTGATCTACAAAGGAAAATATAACGGAGATGTAAATACGCTTCCGCATGGCGAACACAAGCCGGGCGCGGTGAAATTTAAAGAATTTGATGATGCAAAGACTCTGGGGATTGTTGCAAATATCATAGCTCTTGTGATAACTGTGGGATTGCTTATTTTATTTGCTGTGAGAGTAGGAGCCAGGAATTTCAGTCTGTCTGGGTGTGCAGCCTCTTTGCTGTGCCTTTTCCCTCATGAAATCCTGCATGCGATCTGCTTCAAAAAGGAGGTATATCTTTACACGAACCTGAAGCAGGGAATGTTGTTTGTGGTGGGACCGGAAGATATGGCGAAAGCGAGATTCATTTTTATGTCACTTTTGCCGAATCTGGTGTTTGGCTTTATTCCATATGTGATTTTTCTGATCTTTCCAGAGCAGAGATTTCTGGGAACAATGGGGGCACTTTGTCTGGGAATGGGAGCGGGAGATTATTATAATGTTTTCAATGCGTTAACACAGATGCCGAGAGGGGCAAGAACTTATTTGTATCAGTTCAATTCTTACTGGTATATGCCGTGATCATAAAGGCAGAATGTATGGGCTGCCAGATAGACAGCCCATACAATTCTGAGGATTATTTCATTTGCGGCTGAGTCAGGATAGATTTTACGTGTTCAACCTCTTCCTGAGTCGCTTTGGCTGCCGGAACGTAATAACTCTTCTCCCGGGCAACCTGATAAAGTTTTTCCTGAGACATTTCA
>JAXFTO010000159.1:0-15585 GCA_034176745.1 Bariatricus sp.
CTGTGGGGAGATGTATGGTCAGATGACAGGATATGTATATGGATTACAGAGTCTTGATGAATCTTGCGAATGCTTCTCTGCCTTCAGGAGTACATTTATAGACACCGGCATCCTCCAAAACTTTTGTGAAGACATGTCCGATCTCATCTTTGAGAATATCGTTTACATTCTCGGCTGTGATAGAATCATATTTTGGAAGGAATTCTTCTACCCAGTCAGCATGTTTTTCAAGCATTTCATTTGCACGGATATCCGCACCTGCAAGAATCGCTTTGGCAAGCTCTTCCATTTCGTTTTTCAGTCTTGCCGGCAGAACCGCAAGTCCCATGACTTCGATAAGACCAATGTTTTCTTTCTTAATGTGATGCAGTTTTGCGTGTGGATGATATACTCCAAGCGGATGTTCTTGAGTGGTAATGTTATTTCTGAGAACAAGGTCAAGTTCAAACTGTCCGTTTCTCATGCGTGCGATCGGAGTAATCGTGTTGTGCGGTTCACCGTCTGTCTCTGCGAAGATAAATGCTTCCTCGTCGGTGTAGCTTCTCCAGGTATCAAGAATATGTGCAGCAGTCTTGATCAAGCGGTCTTTCTCGCGGCTCTGAAGACGAATGACAGACATCGGCCATTTCACGATACCTGCATTTACATCTTCAAACCCCGGAATCTTAAACTTGCGTACAACCGGCGCTTTTGCCATTGCAAATTCATGGTTTCCTCCCTGGAAATGATCGTGACTTAAAATGGAACCTCCAACAATCGGAAGGTCTGCATTGGATCCTACAAAATAGTGCGGAAACTGTGTTACAAAATCCAGAAGTTTTGCAAATGTGGCTTCTTCAATCTTCATCGGTACATGTTCGCCGTTAAATACAATACAGTGCTCGTTATAATATACATATGGAGAATACTGGAATCCCCAGTTCTTGTCATCGATCACAACCGGAATGATTCTGTGATTCTGTCGTGCCGGATGATTGACTCTTCCTGCATAACCTTCGTTTTCTTTGCAGAGAAGACATTTTGGATATCCGCTCTGTTTTGCAGTCTTCGCAGCCGCGATGGCTTTTGGATCTTTTTCCGGTTTGGAAAGGTTAATGGTGATTTCAAGTTCCCCGTAATCTGTTGAAGTCAGCCATTTCTGGTCCTTCTTGATACGGTATCTTCTGATATAGTCACTATCCTGGCTCAATTTATAAAAATAGTCGGTCGCAAGCTTTGGCCCTTCCTGATAGAGCTCGTTAAAGTTTGAAATTATAACACTCGGAGGCGGAACCAGTTTTCCCATGATTTTTGTATCAAAGAGATCACGGTATACTACAGAATCCTCGATCATGTGCTGTTCTACCGCATAATCGGTAATTTCTTTCAGAACTTCTTCCAGTTCAATTTTCTCCGGGAGTTGCTCCGGTTTCTCGTATTCAGAAAGATTCAATGCCTCAAGTACTTGATTTGTTACATAGATTTCATCTTCTGCTGCTACAAGTCCGGTATTTCTTCCATACTGCATCAGTTTTGCGACTGCTTCAAAAATCATTTTCTTTCTCCTTTTCCACCTGAATATTCTATTACATTACTTTCATTCCGCCGTATTTGCGAACTTTGAGTACATGGCATGCGCCTTCTCCAAATACAGCGTCTAAAGCCTTGCGATAAGTTTCTACGAAATCATTCTGTACAAATGCCTGAATGGTTCCCGCAAATCCACCTCCGTGAACGCGGCATACTCCATGTTCACCAAGAGTCATCTCACTGACTGCAAGCGCAATGGACATGCTTTGATTCTGCACATCTTTATTGGTATAAATATTCTGCAGATATTTGAAAGAAGAATCTCCGGAATCTTTGATCATTTTAAGGAATCCTTCGAAATTTCCACTATTCAGGGCATTTACCTGAGCAGCTACACGGTCATTGTCCTCGAAGAAATGAAGCGCACGAAGCACCGGACGATCTCCGGCTTTCTCGCGGAGTGCTGCGATATTTGCATAGAAATCTGCTTTCGACACTTCACGAAGGAATTCCTTCCCGAAAAATTCTGCAACCAATTTCATCTCTTCCGGAATCTTTGCATAGTCATCGGTCAGGTCGTGATGAGAACCTTTTGTATCAACAATGCAAAGGCTGTATTTGTATTCTTCAAAATCTACATTTACTTTCTCTACGATCGGTTTAGCCGGATCTGCGAAATCGATATGGATAAGTCCTCCGACTGCGCAGGCTGTCTGGTCCATCAGTCCGCATGGTTTTCCAAAGTAAACATTTTCAGCAAACTGTCCTACCTGAGCGACCTCTACCATGCTGATCACCATGTCATTATATAAACCGGAAATGATGGTTCCGATAATGGTTTCAAATGCTGCTGAGGAAGACATTCCTGCTCCGTTCAAAACATCACTTGTTACGTAAGCATTAAATCCGCCGACTTTGTATCCGCGCTCTGCAAGTCCGCCAAGTACTCCACGGATAAGGCCTGCGGAAGTACTCTCTTCCTCCGGACGTTTTGTAAGGTCATCTGCTGTAAGCTCGATCATACCATATCCGTCTGAGTAAACATTTACTGTTGCATCTTCATTCTTATTCACGATGGCGATAGCATCAAGATTGATTGATGTTGCGAGAACCATTCCGTGCTGATGATCTGTGTGATTTCCGCCAACCTCACTTCTTCCCGGTGCGCTGTAAATTTCTACTTCTCTTTCACCGAAAATACTGACATATTCAGTAAGTGCTCTCACATAACGGCCTTCCTGATATTCGATCACTCCCTCATCTACATATATATCTTTTAACAATTCTTTGAATGCTCCGGCTTTCATTTCTTCCATAATCTCAGTGATTTTTCTCATGACGTTACCTCCATAAATTTCGTACGTTATCTGTTAAGTAAATAATATTATATGTTTAGTAAATTTGCAATAGTTATTTACTAAATTTTTGCACAAATTTACGCCTCTGTTTTTATGAAAATCTTCTTCTTTTCTTTCTGATTGATTTTTGGTATAATTACTAAATATAGATGTAACTGTTCAGAGCCAACCTCGAAAACACTTCGTGTTTCCTCAGTGTGGCGTATCCGCCAAATGGATTTGTACAAAAAAGTGCTCACGAATGCAAGCATTCATCGCCCTTTTTTGACAAATCTGCTTGGCTCTGAACAGTTACATATAGATAAACGTTTATCTTGAAAGAAGATAAAGCCAAGGGGGATTCTTATGGCAACCATTAAAGATATAGCCAACGCAGCAAGCGTGTCAGCCGCAGCCGTCTCCAGAATACTGAATAATGATGAAACGCTGAATGTTTCTCCGGAAACCAGGCAGAAAGTATTCGAAACAGCAAAGAAGATGAATTATATAAAGCGTAACCGCACTTCTGTAAAGACTGCATTTACCATGGGAATCGTGCAATGGTTCTCATCCCAGCAGGAACTGGAGGACAGTTACTATCTTCTGATCAGACAGGGAATTGAAGATTACTGTATCTCTCATAACATTCAGGTCGTTCGTACTTATAAGAGTGACGTAAATTATTTTGATTCCTTAAAAGATGTAGACTGCATCATCTGTGTCGGGAAATTCAGCGAATCTGAAATCGACACCCTGACCGGTATCAATCCAAAGTTGATTTTACTGGATATGCCGGTGAAAAATCCTGATATTTCTACGATTACCATAGATTTCGAACACGCTGTTCAACTGGTGATGGATTATCTTACAGGACTAGGTCATAAGGAAATCGGTTTTCTCACAGGAAAAGAATATGTGAATCAGGATGAGCTGTATCCGGAATATCGTAAGAAGCTTTTCATCCGCTACTGTGAAAAGAACAATATCACATATAAACCTTATTTGAGAGAGGGAAGTTTCCGGATAGATTCCGGATATGAGATGACTTGTGAAATGATTGAAGAAGGTCATCTTCCGACTGCCATTTTTGCGGCAAGCGATCCTATCGCTATGGGCGCGATCAAAGCTCTCACAGAGAAAGGGTACAGGATTCCGGAAGATATCTCCGTAATCGGTTTTGATGATATCAGCATTGCAGAATTTACGACGCCGCCGCTTACGACCGTCCATGCTCCGGCCTATAATATGGGAAGATATGGTGCTTCTATTCTTCATCATATCGTTCGTCAGCAGCTCGGTACCTCCATGAAAATCCAGCTTCCCTGCTCTCTCGCCTTTAGAGAATCGTGCAGTAAGCCAAAATAAAAGAGTTCCGCAAGAGGAACTCTTTTTCTGTTTACCAGTCTGCTACATTTTCACGATAGTAGGTCACAGCTTCTTCCAGAATCTTCGGAATCCGGTCTTTCACTTCTACAATCGTCACCGCACAGTTTTTATGTACACCACCGCCCCAAAACTGTTCGATCGGTGCTTTTTTTATCAGCCTTAACATCCCGCAAAGTGCCGCCCCGTGCGTCGAAACCAGAATGGTTTTATCCTGTAATTCTTTCTTATCAAAAAGCTCCTGTAAGAAATCTTCCAGCCTTTTGGAAAGCTGTTCAAAAGATTCCCCGCTTTTCGGCGGTTGATATTTTTCAGGTGCCTGAAAGAAATTCCGGAACATGGGGTCCGGAATATTAAATCCTTCTCCCTTACAGCAGAGCCCTTCATATTCTCCAAATCCCATTTCCATGATTCTTTTATCTTCGATGATCGGAACATTTCTGTCTCCGATCACAAGCTCTGCCGTTTCTTTCGCGCGTTTTAACGGGCTTGTATAGACAAGATCAAAAGGTATATCTTTTAAAGCAGACCTTGTCTCTATTGCAAGTTTACGCCCAAACTCGTTCAGCGGGATATCTGCCTGTCCCTGCAGACGCCTTGTCTTATTCCAATCGGTTTCTCCATGGCGTATAAAATAAATCAACATGCTAACTGCCTCCTATACACTACTTGTTATTTTTCCTCTTCCACGTTATAATTGATTCCATAAATAACGTATATGGAGGAAATTATTATGAAGAAAATCACCAGCTTTATCATAGACCATCTGAGACTGGTACCCGGACTTTATGTATCCCGTAAGGATTCTGTCGGGGAATATCCGGTCACGACATTTGATATCCGCATGACAAACCCGAATGAGGAGCCGGTCATGAATACAGCCGAAGTCCATACCATCGAGCACCTGGGTGCCACCTTCCTTAGAAATCATGAAGTCTATGGTGAGCGCACACTCTATTTCGGTCCTATGGGATGCAGGACCGGATTCTATCTGCTTCTTTCCGGTGACTACGAATCCGAAGATATCGTACCACTTATGAAGGAAATGTTTACCTTTATTGCAGAATATACCGGAGAAGTTCCCGGTGCCTGCGCAAAAGACTGCGGGAATTACCTGGATATGAACCTTGGCATGGCCAGGTATCTTGCTGCTAAATATTTAAACGAAGTTCTTGAAAATATTACCGAAGAAAGACTTCACTATCCGGCATAAATATGAGATTCCGTTACGATGCAGTCCGGTTTTAAATCATAGCTTTCGGACGGTATCTCATCCGTCATCTGTAATTCATATGCAAGAGCAAATTTAAATCCGGGCCTGCAGCCTGCAAAATATTTATCGTAATAACCGCCTCCATAACCGATGCGGTTTCGATTACGGTCAAAAGCCGCTCCCGGCATAAGAACAACTGTCCTGCTATCAATGTCTGTGATAACAGGACAGTAATGATCAGGTTCCGGAATGTTCCAGGTTCCGGGTATCAAGTCTTTTAGCGAATCTATTCTTGCAAATACCATCTGATTTCCTTCCACTCGAGGAACACCGACTCTTTTTGCAGCTTTCCACGCTTCTTCTAATATCTTTTTCGTTCTGACTTCACTCTTGATCGGCATGTACAGAAGAACGGTATCTGCCTGAATAAACTCCGGACTTTCCAATATCTTCCGACAGATCTGTTCACTCTTTTCTTCGATTTCCTGCCTTGAAAGAAGATCCCTTGCTTTTAAGATCCTAGCTCGGATTTGCTTTTTGGTGTCCATATTTTTCTCCAAGATTTGTAATACTTCCATCCTTTTCCTGAATAGAAATATTATTAAGCTGTCCGCGAAGACTCATTTTAAAAGCCTCGACATATTCCCGGCGCAAAATCTGCTGTTCTTTCTTTTCTTTTTCTGTCAGACCTTCTGCTTTTGATTTATGATACAGCTCGTTAATACGTGCGATCTTCTTCTCATCCATTTTCTTTTGTCCCTTTCTTAACTCGAATAATTTTCGAGGAAACCATATAACTTTTCGGTTCCCTCTACAATCATTCCTTCTTTAATCTGTTCCTGATAAACTGCAGGCAGTTCGGAAATCAGAATGTTCGTATATTCATATACATTTTTGCTGTCATTCATATAAACAACCACATATCCATTCAATTCTCCCAAACAGTATACTTCATTCTTCTCGGCTTCACCTTGCGTACTTATCGTATTTTCCTGCACATTGTTCATGTTTGATTTTTCTGCAGTCTCTTCTTTTACAAGTTTCTGGGAATATCGGTATTCTGCCCTGTATCCCAACGTAATTACCAGCATCAAAAAAGCTGCAGCCGCAAATAGACAGGCACCATATTTCTTACTCATAAGGACAACTCCTTTTTTCTATACAGTATCGACCATCTTTGCGGAATTATTCAGTTTGATTAATAATAGTTTTCATTCAGTAAATGCAGTTTCTTGCAGATGCTGATGATCGTCGCGCCTTTCGGCATGGATAACAATTCATCCTCTGTAAGTCCGCCGAATTTCAAAAGGCTGACTGCATAAACGACAACAGCTACGATAAGCGCCACAAACGTCGCGATTCTTCCGCCGATCATGATATCCAGTACCAGATGCACAAGGAAGGCAAAAATTCCCATCACTGCAGCTGCAAGTCCCGGGATTACAAAGGTTCTCTGGCGTTCCTGAATGTAACCGCATGCTTCCCGGATGTCATGTGAATTCATGATGACCATGCAAAGTGAAAATACAATCTTACTTACAATGACTCCATAAAGTCCCCATTTAAATACGACAAGCATAATAAATAAAGATACCAGATGCAGGATCAATGAAACAGTCGCATTTTTTACCGGTTTCATCATACGGTTCAGTCCCTGCAGTACCGCATTCGTTATCGTTGAAAGTGAATAAAAAACAAGGGAAATCGCACCGATTTTCCAGATCATATTCTGCATGGAATTATCTACACTCGGCCAGATAAAATTCATGATCGGTTCACCAAGAACGAAGAAGCCTACTGCACTTGGAATAGCGATCACCATCGTATATCTTGATGCAAGATAAATCCTGTTATGTACCAGCTTTCTGTCATGATTCTCAGCTGCTCTTACAAGTCCCGGAATCATAGAAGAACCAAGTGCATTTGCCACAGCAAGCGGCACGTTAAATAATGTATAATACTGTCCCAGCTTTCCCAGTAAAGTTACGCATTGTTTTTCTGTAAATCCCTGCGCAGTCATGATTTTATTAAACATCGCGCTGTCGATCACGTTGCTGAGATTATATACGGTGGTACTTAAAATGACCGGAGCGATCGTTAACAAAAGTAGTTTAATAATAGTCTTATAATCTTCAACATGCTTAGTTCTGTCCCTCTTAAGCTGCTTATTCTGTACAGATTTAAACGCACAGTAACTAAAGCCGAGGAAAATAAGTCCAACCAAAGCACCGGCTACCGTACCAAGGGTACCTCCTGCTGCGGAATAAGCAGCGGCCAAAAGTTCATTTCCCTGCGTCTTTGCCACGCTCTCTCCATATTTCAGAAGCATTGCCGCACCGACTACACTGACAACTGCGTTCACAATCTGCTCCAGAATCTGAGAAAGTGCCGTCGGGATCATCGTACCAAGTCCCTGGAAGTAACCTCTTAGTACTCCCATGATCGATACGATCAAAAGTCCCGGTGCAAGCACCTTCAGTGCATAAGAACTGAGTTTGGCTCCCATAATATTCGCAGCAATCGTATCTGCACCGCCCAGTACAATCAACATGACAAGACCACCCGCAACAAACGCAAACAGCATCGCCGCTTTAAAGACACGGAAGGCATTCTTTCTCTCTCCCTTCGCCATTCTTGCGGAAACCAGTTTGGAAACAGCAAGCGGAAGGCTGTAAGAGGAAATCGTAAGCGCGATAGTGTAGACCTGGAAGGCGATGTCATAATACCCCTGTCCATCAAGTCCCATAAAATTCAGCATCGGTATACGGTAAATAAATCCAATGATCTTTGTTATGAGTCCGGCCGATGCAAGAATGATTCCCTGTGCCAGGAATCCTCCTCCTTTAGATTTTTTCTTTTCTGCCATATAGCACCCCTTTATCCCATTTCCCGATTATCGGGTAATTCCCATTTCATCAAGAATTTCTCGTTGTTTCTGTTCCATCACGGCACGTTCGTCCTCTTCCATGTGATCGTATCCCAGCAGATGCAGCATGCTGTGGGCGATCAGAAAAGCATATTCTCTCTTTACAGAATGTCCGTATTCTTCTGCCTGTGAAAGGACTTTTTCTTTGGAAATCACAATATTTCCAAGCATCAGTTCCCCGCTGTCCGGATCAAAACAGCTGTCGTCATCTTCAAGAAAATCAAAATCCCCCGGAGTCTCATATTCAATCATCGGAAAGGAAAGCACATCCGTTGCCCGGTCCGTATCCCTGAATTCACGGTTCATTTCATGAATCTCGTCATTCATCGTGAGAAGAAGTTCCACCTGGGCTTCATATGGACAATTTTCATAATCCAGCACAGCCTCTGCCACCTGTTCGGCCAGTTCCTGATAATTCAGATCCAGTTCAAGATCACCCTCATTTTCTAAATATATTCTCATCTTTCGTTACGCTTTCTTTTGTCTCTTCCTCGTTTTTTTTGCTCACTCTTCTGTTCATAGTCCTCATATGCCTTGACGATTTTCTGCACCAGCGGATGACGTACTACATCACGGCTGGTCAGACGGCAAATAGAGATACCTTCAATATTTTTCACTACACTGATTGCCACATCAAGTCCCGAAGTCTGACCTGACGGAAGGTCTTTCTGTGTGGAGTCTCCTGTAATGACAACCTTGGAGCCGAATCCGATACGAGTCAGAAACATTTTCATCTGTGCAGGTGTCGTATTCTGCGCTTCATCCAGGATGATAAATGCATTATCAAGAGTTCTTCCTCTCATGTACGCCAGCGGAGCCACTTCGATCAAACCTTTTTCTGAATTCTTCTGGAAACTCTCAGCTCCCATAATCTGGTACAGGGCATCGTAAAGCGGACGCAGATACGGATCGATCTTACTCTGAAGATCCCCCGGTAGAAATCCTAATTTTTCGCCTGCTTCAATTGCCGGACGAGTAAGAATGATTCTTCCCACTTCATTTCTTTTAAATGCGGTGATCGCCATCGCCATGGCAAGATACGTCTTACCGGTACCGGCAGGTCCAAGTCCGAACGTGATCATATCTTCCCTGATCGCATCCACATATTTCTTCTGTCCCAGGGTTTTCGGTTTGATTGGTTTTCCCTGAAGAGTATAGCAAATCAGATCTTTGTCAATTTCCAGCACACTCTCTGTGCTGTCGTCCATAGAGAGGGAAAGTGTATAATCCACGTTCTGTTCCTGAATCACATTCCCCCGGCGTGAAAGCTCGGTAAGCTGTCTAAGTGTATTCTCCGCACGCTCAACATTTCGGGCCTCCCCTAAAATCTTCACTTTCCCGTCTCTTGCGATCATAGTCACATGAAGCGTGCGTTCTATCTTTTTGGCAAAAGCATCAAACTGTCCAAAGACATTTCTCTCATGCTCTGCCGGTATCTCGATCTCTGTCTCAAGAATTCCCATATATTAATTTCCTTCCTGGTTGGTATCGTTCGCATCACTTAAAGGCAGTTCTTTTTTCGAAGATGTACGGTTTTCTCCGATTTGCTCTGATAGAGTCAGATTACCTCTGGCAGATGCACGCACAGTATCACAGTATATTTTAACATTATTCTTCAAAATTTGAACCCCTTTTTTCTCTAAATCGACGCAAAATTTATGAAAATTCGTCGACAATTTCTCCCGAAGCTCCTCTTTACTGTATTTTTCAGCGACAGGCTCGACTTCCTCGGCTACAGATATTCCAAACGAATAGGGTAAATAGAAATTTTCACTGATGCCAAGCCTCTTTATCCGGGTACTGGTTACGGCATTTTTATCAGAAAAGTCTTTCTCCCCAATCTGATAAATGGAATTTTCCGTCTCAAGATAGAAAGAATAACTCTTTTCACCGGTCTTCTTTTTCACTTCATAGGTCACCGGCATAACATCTTCATATTCCAATACTGTCTGCGCGATAATCGTGGCATCTGCATGATAATACTGATAGCCGATGGCTTCCTTCGAGTCATTTAAGACTTCAACCGTACCGGAAACAAGAAGATCACCTTGTTTGACTTCATCACCGGCATGAACCATCGGAACACCTTCTCTCGTAATGATTTCCAGAATCAATCCATCCTTATCTGCAAAGATGTCCGACGGAATACCACTGACTGAATCATTTGTTCCTTCGTTATCGCCTGCTATTACGCGATCTGAGTTCTCCTTGACCTTGATCATGAGACGTGTTCCCTTTAGATATGCTGAAGCCCAGATAATATCATCGTATTCTTTTCTGATATCCTTTACAACTTTCTCACAGTCTATACGCGCTTTTAACATTCCATGGCTGATTCCTTTTTTCTCAAGAAATTCCAGTATTTCTTCATCTGTCCTCGAAAGATTTCCATCTATTTTAATATTCCAGATAAACAGAGACATGATATAAACACTCATCATACCAAGAAAAAGCCCGGCAAAAAAAATCTTCCGTCTGCGATATCTGTGTAAAAAAAAAGGAAAGCCCGTTCGCTTAATGATCACTACTTTCGTTCTCGTTTTGCGTATAACAGGCTTCAATTTTCGAAATCCTCTGACACTGATATTCATTTCATACGAATTGTTACACGGCATTAAATCCCAAAGATAGATTCCATGATAACTGCAAAGGTTGAGAAATCGTTCCGAAGAGTACCCTTCCACCCGTATCCGTAAATATCCGGTCATATATTGTAAAACGGCAATCAGCATAAGTCTTACGCCCTTTCTGCTATTGATACTCTACCTTCTCCACACGTCCCGTAATCTTCATCTCGTCGTTCGTATAATAAGCAATCTTAAGATTCTTTCCGGTAATCCTGATGTGCCCCTGTCTGCAGCTGATACGGATCAAATTATCTGTATATTCAAGAATTCCGCGGTAATTCTCTACGTTCACTTCCAGTTGTCCTGTAATAGTTACAATGGGGATACCAAGCATGACATCCTTCGGCATATTTGCCGCATCCGCCATACGGTATCCCAGCATTTTTCCATTCTGTTCCGATTCCCGTCTCATATAACGCCATAAACCGTTTTGCTTTAGTATATGTCGTTTTATGAATGTATATTTCTTTCTATTTGAAATTTTTAAACTTTTCCGGTATCAATTTACCGGCAGACGCATGAATCTCAACGTAACCCATCTCAGAGGCAATGAATTTTACACTATGTTCTGTATCAGACGCATCCTGTTTTGGCTTTCCTATCGTAATAATGTTCTTCTTCACCTTTGTAGAAAGTGCATAATCACTTCCCGGGGTAAGCCTTGCTGCCAGCTCACCATTTAGAAAAAAGGTCTCCTGACAACCTTCATATCCACCCTTTTCACAGATAATGTGGACGGTTGCCGAACACTCCAGGACATCTTCCGGATTAACCGCAGCTTTCTGCTCTTCCCTCTGGTATGCTTCCAGCGGATTTTGATTCAGATTGTATCCCGACATAGAAGCCCCCGGGTTACCAGGCTGCTGATCCCAGGGATTCTGCCGATACGGGGTCTGCTGTTGGTTCCATGGATTATTCTGACTATTCTGGTTATTCCACTGATTCTGCTGTTCCCATGGATTCTGTCTCTGATCCGCCTGTGGTGCATTCTTCGCTGCGACATAAGACATGTAGCCTCCAATGCAGGCGCCGGTGCATCCCAATATATAAGCTCCGATAAATGTACTGTCATTCGGGAAAAAAAGTGCCATGATAAGGGCTCCTGCAAAACATCCTGCAAATTCCATTCCAAACCACAGCGCAAGCGTCATCCACTGATATTTTCTCGGATTCTGCCCTTTTAAGGCAGCATTCCTTCCATTCTTTCTCCAAAGCCAGATCAGGCAAATGATTTCTAACATTCTATTCACTCCATTTCATTCGTAGTTCACATGATTTTATTGTAGCATTTCTCTCTCCAATAGTCACATAAAATCTCTATAAAAATTGTGAACTCTTTTTGTCCTGATAAAATAGAAGAAACGGGACATGATCAAATTGTCATATCCCGTCCATTATTTTTATTATTTATCACCTGCAAGAATTCTTCTGCATGCGCTTATCGGATACCAACTGCACCCTTCGCAGATATCTTCCAGCATTTCCGGAGTCATTTTCTCTCTGATTTCTTCGGTAATCTCCTGATAAATGTATTCTTTTTCTTCTATATGAAAATACTCTACTACTTTCTGATCATAACGTTTTACCTTCTCATCGGTCACACATTTGCCTTCTCCCACTTTATTTGGGCAGCAGGCGCATAAATCATCTGTAGAAAATGTAATCTTGATTTTCACAGGCTCGTTTTTCCGGAGCTTTTCCGTGAGTTCATCCATATTTCTTACGAATTCATCACTGTATCCCTTCCCGCTGTATGCCTGTGTGCATAGTAAATGATGTGGCCTTAATTCCATTGCATTACCGCTCCCAGTCTCTTGCGAATCTGCAATCCAAGCGCTGCTGCGATAACTGCCTTAATAATCGCTGTCGGAATAAACGGCAGTACGCAGGCTGTAATTCCTGTCCATACAGATGCCTTCATGATGATACAGAACATCAAAACTCCTATAACATAGTTGGAAACTGTTCCAAGAATCAGCATCAGTGTGAACATTCCCTTTTTCTCTCTGTGCTCTGCACCAAGTCCAATTATGAATGCCATGATCGGGAAGGAAATGATAAACCCGCCGGTTGGTCCTACAAGATTCTGGAAACCACCGCTGAATCCGGCAAATACCGGCAGTCCGACCGCGCCCATGAGAACATAAACAAGAATAGAAAGTCCACCCTTTTTGGAACCAAGAACGACTGCTGCAAGTGTGATTGCAAATGTCTGCATCGTCATCGGTACACCAAGCGGCATAGGAATCGAAATCTGTGCCATTACCGCTGTAAGTGCTGTCATGATTGCAATACTGCATATATCCTGTATTGAGATTTTTGATTTTTGCATGCTATTATGCCTCCCATTTCTTTAAGATGTTAACAGTATATCCGACGCCTTTTTAATTGTCAACCTTTATTTTTATTCTGGTTAACATTCTTGGCTTTGTACTAAACTTTGTACAAAAACCAGTTCCTTTTCGTTTGAATGCTCTTCACTGTAACCGAATCCCATTTCAGTAAAATTCTTAACATCCTCCAGGTTTTTCGCATCATTTTCAGCAAGATAAGCAGCCATTCTTCCTCTTGCCATCTTGGCCTTTGTTCCTTTTGTAATGAGTTTCTTATCCGAATATTCTGCAAACACACAGGTGACAAACCGAATATCTTCTTCGACAAAGGGTTCCACTGCATGACTGTATTCTTTGGACGCAAGGTTCAATATGATCGGCTCGGCTCCATCTTTGGCCTCTTCCCGGATTTCTTCTGACAACGCCTGATAAATGCTTTCTCCCCAGAAATCATAGAGGTCTTTTGTTCCGTCAATACTGATTTTTGTCTGCATTTCCAGGCGATAAGGAACGACTCCGTCTGCCGCATTTAAAATGCCATAAAATCCGCTTAGGATTTTCAGATTTTTCTTTACATATTTCCACTGGGAATCAGTAAATACCTGCGGTGCCATGTTGTTAAATGCAAGACCGCTGTAAGAAAGTACCGCAGGAGTCAGTCCTTTTCGAAGGTCCATCTCCTGATAGCGTCTGAAATTTTCTTCAGTGATCTTATCATTTGCACGAAACAGCTTTTTCAGCTGTGAAATATCGTATGTTTTCATTTGGTTCAGGATGGTTTCTGTACGGTTTAGCATTCTGGGCAGAGATACTGCCTGCATAAAATCATTGTTCACTTTCATTTGTTTGGCGGGGGACAGGATTATTTTCATATGTTTGTACCAACTTTCATCGTTATAGCTCTTCATGTATTGTAGCAGATTTTTTGGTAAAATGGTAGAAGGGACGCCAAAATCCCACTCTATATGCTGCAGGACGCGCTCTCGCTCGGAGTAAAACGCAGCGGACACTAAGATGCCAGGACGCCGCTTATCCAGCGGCGTCTGCCATCAAGTGCCGGCGTTTTACTACGGTCCTTGCGTCATATAGAGTGGGATTTTGGCTAATTCTTCCCTAGTTGGAAAATAGTTGTTTTTATTTATTCAGGTAGAATTCCATTGGGTAGGTTGGGTATGCGATTTCTTCCAACTGATCCATGGTTACGAGGCCTGATGGGGCGCGTAATACGGATGGGATTCTGTTTACGATGGTTGCACAGGTGTGCTCTACTGTAGCAGGTTTTACTACGTGGAATTCTGTATCCGGTTCACCGGTGATCTTCCAGTCGCACATATCTCCGTCTTCCGGTCCGTAAACTTTACCGATACACTGGGTCTCGATGATTGGTCCCTGGAAGGTTTCAGTTGTAACTACTGCAGCCATACCAATGCAGTTTCCTTTCGGAATTGTCTCTCCGAGTGTTGAAGAGTAAAGGTCGCTGTCATGGAAGTAAGGAACACATTTCTGTGTCTGGCTCTTGATCGTCCATCCCATCTTGGAAGCGAGGGCTTCGTTTGAATTCCATACATAAGACGGTTCGATTTCTTCCGGATGAGCGATCTGTTTTTCGAATTCTTCCGGTGTAAGTCCTACGCCGTGAGCTTTTGCGAGGGCAAGTCCGTAGTCTTCTACGTTGTAACTTACAGCGCCTTCGATTTTCTCGATCTTATGACATCCGCCTGCAACCATTCCTACCATATTTACCCAGAAAATATCTTCCATACCGCTACCTACAAATGTACATCCGTTTTCTTTTGCGGTAACATCAAGAATATTTGCTCTTATCGGGTCAGTGGTCCAGCAGTAAGTGGCTTCTTCACAAGTAGAAATCACGCTGATTCCTCTTTCCAGACACTTCATATAGTGCGGGAAGCAGTCGCTTACAAGGCTGAATAAGGTTACAACTGCGATATCAGGATCAGTGTTATCAAGTACTTCGTCTGCCTTGTCACTGATCAGAACACCTGTCTTAATTCCAAGTCCTGCATAATCTCCGACATCCATGCCTACGATTGACGGGTTATTATCGATCGCTCCTACAATCTGGCATCCTGTTTCGTAAAGATAACGAAGAGTATATTTACTCATCTTACCACAACCATACTGAACAACTTTAATTTTTTCCATAAGAAGAACCTCCTTCAACTGATTGTTAATCATTTATCAACTTGATTACATGATAACGTCTCATGTAGGGTGAGAGTCAAGGAGGTTTTGA
>JAXFTO010000160.1:0-14860 GCA_034176745.1 Bariatricus sp.
CAAGGGCAATCAGAAGAACCGATCCAGTCAATAAATCATTGACTTTCAAAACCATGCTGTTAAATACTTCGTACACAACATACCCTCCTTTTTGTCTCATAGATATTTTTTATGAATATCATTTGTTATATCTATAATATCTTATTTGTTGAATTTATTCAAGAATTTTTATTACATATTATCATTTTTGTACATTTTGCTATTTTATCACGTTAACATAATAAATTTATGCCAAAAAAAGAGCGCCAAATCGTCCTTTTTATACGGTTTGGCGCTTTATATATTCTTTATAGTTTTTTTCTATTTCTTTAATTTTCGTCAATATGTCCAATCTTTTATAGATAAAACCACTATACGTTGATTTCCGCTTTCACTCCAAGAAGGTCTTTATTTTCTTCCAGAATCGGACGAATCACATTTTTAAGGAAAGCATCCACCTGTTCACGGGAACGTCCTACATATTTTGAAGGATCCATCGTATTCTTAAGATCTTCGATACTGAGGTTAAATACATCGTCAGCTGCAATCAGTTCCAGAAGATTATTGTCCAGTCCTTTTTCTTTGACATTTCTTCCTGCTTCCATAGAAAGTTCACGGATTCTTTCATGAAGTTCCTGACGGTCTCCGCCTGCTTTTACGGCATCCATCATAATATTCTCTGTTGCCATGAACGGAAGTTCAGACATCAGGCGCTTTTCAATTACTTTTGGATATACAACCAGTCCGTCAACAACATTTAGGCAGAGATCAAGAATACCATCGATAGCAAGGAATCCTTCCGGAATGCTGAGACGCTTATTTGCAGAATCATCGAGTGTTCTCTCAAACCACTGTGTAGCGGATGTGATCGCCGGATTCAGTGCATCGATCATCACGTACCTCGAAAGAGAAGCGATTCTCTCACTTCTCATAGGATTCCTCTTATATGCCATCGCAGAAGATCCGATCTGTGTCTTTTCAAACGGCTCTTCTACTTCTTTCAAATGCTGCAGAAGACGGATATCGTTAGAGAATTTATGAGCACTTGCTGCAATTCCTGCAAGCACATTCATTACTCTGGTATCAACTTTGCGGGAATAGGTCTGTCCTGAAACCGGATAGCAGGCTTCAAATCCCATTTTTTCGGCAATCATCGGATCGATCTTGTCAATCTTTTCCTGATCCCCTTCGAACAGTTCAAGGAAGCTTGCCTGTGTTCCTGTTGTTCCTTTTGAACCAAGAAGCTTAAGACTTCCAAGTACATACTCCAGATCAGCCAGATCCATTGCAAATTCCTGCATCCAGAGAGTCGCTCTCTTTCCTACCGTCGTCGGCTGTGCTGGCTGAAAATGAGTAAATGCAAGTGGTGGAAGATTCTTGTACTCATCAGCAAATCTTGAAAGTTCATCGATCACATTCACCAGTTTTTTCTTAACAAGTTTAAGTGCTTCAGACATTACAATAATATCTGTATTATCCCCTACATAGCATGAAGTCGCTCCAAGGTGAATGATACCTTTTGCTTTCGGGCACTGCTGTCCATACGCATACACATGAGACATTACATCGTGACGTACAATCTTTTCGCGTTCTTTTGCCACTTCGTAGTTAATGTCATCTGCATGACTCTTCAGTTCTTCAATCTGCTCATCTGTAATACTAAGGCCCAGCTCTTTTTCCGTTTCAGCAAGAGCGATCCATAATCTTCTCCATGTTCTGAACTTCATGTCCGGTGAGAAAATGTACTGCATCTCCTTACTTGCGTACCGCTCAGAAAGCGGACTTTGGTATCTGTCGTATCCCATAATCTTTCCCTCTCTTATTCTCTTATTTTATGATGTTGGGGTCAAAAGCCTTTGCCCCATGATGCTTACGGATTTCTTATTCTTCGAACGCATGTGAAACGTCCTTTCCCGGCACTTCTGTAGGATAATTTCCGGTAAAGCATGCATCGCAATATCCCAGACCCCCGACCATATCTTTTAATTTCTCAATTTCCATATAGCCAAGTGAGTCTGCCCCAATCATTTCACGGATCTGCTCTGTTGTGTGTGAATGTGCGATCAGCTGCTCATTTGAAGGAACATCTGTACCGAAATAACACGGATACAAGAACGGAGGTGAGCTGATACGGACATGCACTTCTTTTGCACCAGCTTTTTTCAGCATTTTGATAATGTTTGCACATGTCGTACCTCTTACGATCGAGTCATCGACCATAACAATTCGCTTGTCCTTCACTACTTCTTCGATTACATTCAGTTTGATCTTCACACTGGATTCTCTCTGGCTCTGCTTTGGCTTGATAAATGTTCTTCCTACATAGCTGTTCTTATGGAAAGCCATTCCATATGGAATTCCGGATTGCTCCGAATATCCCTTTGCAGCCACAAGTCCGGAATCCGGAACTCCAACTACCAGATCCGCTTCCACCGGATAGGATTCTGCCAGTGCTTTTCCTGCTATAATACGAGAATGATATACATTCACATTATCAATCGTACTGTCCATACGTGCGAAATAAATGTATTCGAAAATACATCTTGCCTGTTTTTCAGGTGAAATCGTCATGCTTTTATCGGAAAACACTCCTTTTTTCGTAAAGCTTACAATCTCACCGGGTTCTACATCACGTACAAATTCAGCTCCCACAGCGGAAAGCGCGCAGCTCTCTGATGCAAGGAACCAGGTATTATCCCTTTTACCGATGCAGAGTGGTTTGAATCCGAACGGATCCCTCGCTCCGATCATCTTCCGCGGACTGGAAACCACAAGTGCATAAGCACCCTTGATCTTTTCCATGGCATTCTTCACAGCCATCTCCGCATTCGGCGTCTTCAGACGCTCTCTTGCAATGTGATAAGCAATCACCTCTGAATCTATCGTAGTCTGAAAAATCGCACCGGTATATTCAAGTTCATGTCTGAGTTCCACTGCGTTCGTCAGATTCCCGTTATGTGCAATTGCAAGAGTACCTTTCACATAATTAATAACAAGTGGCTGTGCATTCTCAGCTCTGGTGCCGCCCGCCGTCGAATACCTTACATGGCCTACCCCAAGATTCCCCTTCAGGCCTTCCAGGCATTCTTCATTAAAAACCTCATTGACCAGCCCAAGCCCTTTTTTAAAGAGTACTTTCCGTTTGCCGTAAGTATCGGTCACCGCGATACCACAGCTTTCCTGTCCACGATGCTGCAGCGCAAATAATCCATAGTAGACTGACGGGGCAACATCTCCGCCATCCATATCATATGCACCAAACACACCACATTCTTCGCCTAGTCCTGTCTCAACTCTTTCAAGTTCGCTCATTGGTCTGTCTCTCCTGTTCAATTATTTGTTTACATCACTTTCTTATTTTTGTTTATTACAAAGAGAGTATAATACACAGATTAAAGAAAATCAATCTTTTTTACCCTCTTCTGTATTCATGTTTCCATTCTTCCAAAAGCTCCGGAGTCGCTTTTAACGTGATTTTTTCTTTTGCTTTCGCGATTTTCTCAGCGATTTTATTATCTACTTCCATAAAAATCTGATTTGCCGATACCATTTTCCGGTATTCATCCGCAGGCATGTAACGATAACATGCATAAAGATATCCTTCCAGCATACTGTTATCTTCGCAGATCTTATAGGCCTTCTCATACATTCTCGCAGATTCTTCATACAGAAATGCCCTTCCGTAAGCGCTTGCAAGGCAGGCGTACACTCTGCCGTAGAATCGTTTGTCTACACTGTCGTCACGTTCTCCGTTCACGATAGACATATAAACCAATATGGCTGATTCCAACTCTCCGCTTGCCATCAGCGTGTCAGCTTTATATTTCTGCCGTTCTACTTCTTTCTGGTTCTTCAGTTTCTCCAGAACATTCTGAATATGTGTAATCTCCCCCTGTGTGTAGATTTTTGAATCATTCAGCACATAGAGAACAAACTGTTCTACCGATGCATGGTTTTTCAGCATATCCAGAAGAGAATCCGATAATTCTTTTAATTCCAGTTCATCGCGGATCCAACGGCATAACTGTTCATTAATAATTGTATAATCAATCAGATACAGGTTATTACAGAGGTAATAGCACAGTTCTTCAATCGTATAGATCCGTTTATGGATCCGGGTGATCTCGTATGGATGTTTTGCCTTTTTTTTATGACAAAGAATTAAACTGCCCATTGCTTCCTCCTAATTCGATAACTTTTTCTGTCACAAATCCAGACGGTGGGAAGAATTCTCCAAATCCCACATCTTCGAAGGTGATGTGACAGGTGCGCTCATCCGAGAACATCGTTCTGATGCGAAGTCTCAGTGCATAATTCTTACGTTCCGGAAGTCCTTCCAAGGAAACGGTCTCCACACGGAGTTTTCCGGTCACAAGAGACTCAATGTGAATCTCAATGTCCTGGTTATCTTCCAGCAGAACTTCGCACTGCCTGTCCGACTCGTACCAGTGTGACCCCCATGCGACCAGCGGATACCATCCTTCTTCCCCGCGGCTTCTAAGTTTCAGGCAGATCTGCTCAGTCATCTTGGTCTCATCAAGATAGACCGGTCCGTCCAGTGGTTCCTCACTGCGCTGCATTGCCGTATAGCATGCACCTTTGCTGTAGAGATTATTTCCCATAAATGCTCTTCTTCCATTACAAAGCACACGAAGAGAATTGGGATACCAGTTATTTTCAAACCCGTCACCGGTCAGGAAAACAGATGAGACTACCTTCTTATCAAACACACTCTGAATAAAGCTTTTGAAATGTTCATCCGCAGCTTTCGCCTTATCTACATTCAGTACCGGGTACACGGATTCCAACTCTTCCATCTGCGCTTCTGCCACTTTATCGACCGTCACAAAGCTGTCTCTTCCTTTTCTGTAACCAGTCTTCAGTTCCCGAAGCATAAATGCCCGAATCACATCCTGATCACAATAGAAAAGCGCAGACTCATACTGCCATAATTCTTTTGGCTGATTAAACATATAATGACAAAAACTTTCCTTATAATCCTGTACATAAATATTTTCTTTATCCACGCCCAGTTTCTGTCCGATTCCTTTCATGAGATATCGGATGTCCTCGCTCATTTCCGGCACCGTAAATGTGATGCTTTCAATCTTCTCAAAAGACTGCAGTGTCTGCCTTACAAACTCAGCCAGAAGCCAGACAGCCTCAAATTCCTCTCCCGCAATCTGCAGCTTTTCATTCTTCAGTGCATTCTCCCAGATGTCCGTCACCTGGACACTTCCTCTGACACTTGCCATTCGCCTTGCATTCTTTCCATAAGTCCAGACTTCCTTATAATAAGTCATTATCAGCGGAATCTGATAATTCTCAAGACCGGTCTCAAGTGTTTCCGGTTCCAGCGTTTCTTCATCCAAATAACTGATCTGACAGATTTTCGAATTAATATCGTATCCTATGATACTTCCATGCGACATGAAGTACTCCTCCTTCAAGTATTCCTTCTTCATAAAGAGCCGGGTTATGCCCGGCTCCGCTTACTAATATGCGACGAATATCTCTTCAGCTAACGCCATTTCCGCGGCATACTCTGTCATGGCAATCTGTAGAGCCTCCGATTTGAGATCCACCATGTCATTCAGTCTTCCGTACCGTCCGATCGGTTTGGACTGCTTTGGCTCATAAACACGCTTCTCCGTCACCGTCACTTCCTGGCCATTCGTTTCTGTAAAATAATAACGCAGAGACTCATTTCCAAACAGAATCCACGTCTTAATATAGGTATCTTCATAGGCCGGAAGAAGCACTTCGTTCTGGTAATTCAGACTGTCATTTCCGTCTTTTATGATCTGATAAGAAACGGTCACTTTACTTCCCGCTTTCGCGTGATATTCGATCATCGTCTTATCATATAGCTGCACTTCCCTGAGCCAGGATTCCGGATAATTCAAATAAAAAGAAAAGAAAACCTGTTTCTCGCACATCTCTCTTAAAAATTCCCTAAGCATAGGTTCCAGTTCCTGGTGGACTTCTCTGGTTGAATAGTATTTTAAAAGTGCAATTTTACAGATATCCGCAAGTTCTTCTTCCTTACGGTATTCATTTGCAATGATCGTGAAAACGCATCCCCGCACCTGTCTTCCGCAGACGACATACTCACGGGAAACATACGCCAGATAAGCCTGCTTAAGCCGGAAATAGGTACGCCCTTCATAGTAATCCGCAAAGATTTCTTCTTCGCCGAACATCATCTCAGAGAAGAGCATCTGTGTGATGATTCTCTCCGATAGTTTGTACGTCGTAATATCGTAATCCCGTGCCTTATGCCAGAGCTTTTTCATATCTGCCGTAGCTCCGCAATAGTATTCCGCCAGATAAGTCAGTGTCACTTTATCAAACAGATCCCGTTTGAAAAGTTCAAAACACACATAACTTAGGAAATCATCTTCCTCATATCCCTCTTCACGAATTCTCATACTGCAGAGCCGGAAAATGTCATTTTCATCAAATTCATCCAGCCCATGATCACGGATACTGTTCCAGTTCAGTTCTTCCTTCTCGCGCCTTCGTTCGTCGCTTTCATTATCCAGCTGATATTTCTTGAAAAATTCCATGTATCTGCTCTCGTAGAAAAGACGGATCGTGTCATATGGAATAGAATCCACATAATGCCGCCCTTCTTTGGATTCCCAGACAATCCTCGAATCCTTGTTATAGAGATACACAATCGTACCCGCAGAATTATAAGGGACTCTCTGTCCGATCGTTCCATCCGGCTCAAGCACCATGATATACGCCATGTTCTTCATAGGTGTCTTCACTTCGTAGGCATGGCAGATATCATACATCGCCTTCATGCGGTCAATCGTCATATCTCTTTCGGAACAGCAGCGTTTGTAAATAATCCGCAGTGCCTCATTGATTCTTCTTTGTTCCAGTTGTCCCCAGGCGAAGCGCTCCATCTGTTCACGGTATGCCGCATACAGATCACTGGTCTCGTCCTGATACTGGATCATATTCGCATACAGAATCGCCGCCTTTTTATAATTCAGCGTATTGCCGTGCATAAAATACAAATAAACCGACTTTGGAAATTCTTTTTTCAGGTATTTCTCATCAATCGTCATCATATAATATTCGTAGAGCTGTGCAATCTTAAGATCCGCCTCCACTGCCTTCTCGTACCATTTGAAACAGTCCGGACCGGTCTGGTTACCGCGAATCAAAAGCGTGCAGATCGCAGTAAGAATCATGGAATCAGGATACATATCATAAACTTTCCTCAATACCCTGTCGAGATTCTTGTCATAGACTCTCTGCTGGGTCGCAAGATTCGCCATGTACTGCGCAATATCTTTCGTGAGAAGCTTATATTTCACAGCAAAATTAAGGATCTGTACTTCAAATGCCCCAAGCTTCTTTAGTGAAGTCGGATGTTCCAGGAAACAACGGTACGCCTGCCAGTACAAAATGATCTGATTCGCCCCATTGGAATAATGACGCTCCAGGACATGAAGTCTCTTGCTGTAATTCTTATATTCCGGATCGATTTCCACCAGCATGCACACGAGCTGCCAGGATTTCGGACGCTTCATATATGCTTTATTCAGTTCTTCCACCACTCGGTTCACGTGGCTTCCCGTCTTGCGGATGAGCGCCGTCAGATAAAGATAATATGCGGAAATGATGGCATCTTTTCCAATTCCGAACTTACTGTAATTGTATCCGTCCAGAATATCATTTGCCTCACTTACTTCACCACAGAGAAGATGCATATGTGCGTCTATTAGCGGATACACATCTCCTTCGCCTGTATAAATATCCAGTTTGGAAAGTTTCTCCCTTGCACTAGCGGCCCACTCGGTAACCGGCATGTTTCCAGCCATACTTGAAAGAAATTCCCTTATCACCGTCGCAAAGATCATATCCGCATCTCTGTGATCTTCTGCATGATCTTTGTGATTTGCCACCATTATTTCATAAGTTAAGATTTCATAAGGACTTTCAAATACGATCCTCCCGTAATTATTCCCGGCATGCGTCCTTTCCGGGTGGATAATATAACTGAAATCGAACAGATTTCCCACAAAATCATCCGTCGAAAAATTATCTCTCGGAATCTGGATGAATCCACCGTCCACATGCACCTTGACCGGCATAAATCCCCAGGTATTTTTCGTAAAGTGAATGATCTCCTTAGTTGCTTCCTTCAGGTTACGGAAGGTTCTCTGCGTCCTTCCCATGGTCAGGAAAATACATTCCTTCTGCTTAATTCCCACGAGAAATTCTTCCATCGCCTGTTCCCCAAGTGACCACTTCCTCATATTATCATATAAAGCGCGTATTCTCGGCTCTTCGTACTTGATCACTTCATAAAAATCTCTGGAACGGAACAGCCTCTGTGCTTCTGTAAAATCCTGAAGCGCCAGTTTCTTGAAATCACGGGTATTCTGCACCTTACCGTAAGATGTCATAATGTATGGTTTCTCTATAATAACTGTATATGTCAGCTCAAACTCTCCGCCATTACATACGATCGTAAATATTCCGGATTCCACATGTCCCGGCTTTAATCCCTTACCGTCATACGTGAACCAGATCTCCACCGGGTTCCCCTCAAATCCCTGTTCGTCCAGGTGTACACGAAAAGAAGAAGGATATACAAGTCCTCTGATATCTCCTTCCTTACGATTCTTCAGTGTGAAGCAGCCGCGATACACTTCTCCCTCTCCAATTGTCAACACGAGATTCGTCTCCGGCAGCACGATATCCGGACGTGCCATGCCAAAATCTCCCTTGGAAAAACGTTTAATTTTATTCTTCATGCTAAGCCACCTACTTCTTGCATTGCATTTTTTCAAAAAGACATTATAATGAATTATAACATTATTCGACTTATCAGGCAACGCAAATATTTAAAAACCTGTGAAGTATGATAAGTAAAACATCGAAAGAATCAAATACAGCTAAGGAGAAACAAGTAATGAATACAAAACCGCAATTTCACGGAAGCGACCTGGAAACCGTCGAAGCTTACTATCATATTCCCAAAGAACAGATCGTAAGCTTCGGTGCTAATGTCAATCCGCTCGGACTTTCTAAAAATGTCAAAGAGAAACTCGCTCAGAATCTGGATGTTCTCTCTTCCTACCCGGATCGTAATTACTCCGAGCTCAAAAAATCCATCAGCACTTATCTGGGAAAGCAGTGCGAAAATACATCCGATGCCCCGTCACCGGAAAGCATTATCGTAGGAAACGGTTCCACCGAACTGATTTCCCTTCTGATTCAGACAAAACGCCCGAAGAAGGCTTTACTTCTTGGTCCTACTTATTCTGAGTACAGCCGTGAACTTTCCCTCATCGGCAGCACACTCGAATACTACTGCTTAAAAGAAGAAAATGATTTCCACCTGGATATCGATGATTTTTGCCGCACAGTCCGTGAAAAGTCCTACGGACTTGTCATCATCTGCAATCCCAATAATCCAACATCGTCCGCTCTTACGAATGAAGAGATCCGTACAATCTTAGAGACCTGCAGAAAAACCGGAAGTTTCCTTATGATAGATGAAACCTACGCAGAATTTGCGCCAAAAATCAGCGAAATCACTGCCATGCCGCTCATTAAGTCCTACCCAGAACTCATGGTACTTCGTGGTGTTTCCAAATTTTTTGCCGCCCCCGGACTTCGCCTCGGCTACGGCGCAACCAGCAACATAGAATTTCTCGAAGCCCTCACCCGGATGCAAAACCCCTGGAGCCTAAGCAGCATAGGTGCGCTCGCCGGGACCCTCATGCTGTCAGATAACGACTACATCCAAAAAACCCGTGCCCTCATCCTAACCGAACGCACCCACATGCATAATACCTTACAAACCCTCAGAGGCATCAAGACCTACCCCGCCTACGCCAACTTCATCCTCGTCCGTCTCACCCAAAAAGGTCTCACCGCCTCTGACGCCTTCGACCACCTCATCCAAAAAGGCCTCATGATCCGCGACTGCTCCTCCTTCAGTCAGCTAAACGGCGAATACATCCGCTTCTGCATCATGAACCCAGAAGATAACGAGCGCCTTCTCAAAGCACTCGACGAATACACAGCATAAATCCTAGCCCAATGTCTCCCGTCCTCAACCTACACGCATATCTAACTTGGAAAGCCAGGGGTGAGGCGTTTATATATGTTGTATTGCGACTAGAACGGACAAAACGAGGCAGCCTGTCCGCCATAAGGCGAACAGACTGCCTCGTTTTGTCCGTTCTCCGGAGTGAGAAACATATATAAACGCCTCACCCCGTCCCCTTTACAAATACAATATAAGCGCCACTAACACCATATCCTCATCCCCCGTATTAAGCAGCCCATGTCCGCATCCATCCTTACAGAATGTCACATCTCCTGCCTCTACCGGGTATTTCTCATCATTGTCCGTATAGACTCCGGTTCCCTTTAAGATATAGTAAGTTTCCGTCTCCCCATGATGCTCATGATATCCAATCTCGCATCCTGATTTCAATGTTACCTGCCCGAACAGTTTACAATGATCTCCCATCTCTTCTTTGCTAAGAAGAACTTCTTTCAGGATATATCCTGCACCACCGGACATATTTTCAACTTTCAGGGTTTCTCTTTCATTTGCTTTCGTCATAAAATTCACCCTCTTTTCTTATTTAATCTTTGCAATATCAATCAGCGTAAGCTGTCTGATATCTGTATTTTCAAGACTTGTCACAAGGGCTCTTGCCGTATCCATTGCAGTCAACACATTTACACCGGTCTCGATCGCATTTCTACGGATCAGGAAACCATCCCTTGATCTGTCTGCTCCCTGCGGAGGGGTATCGATAACAAGATCAATCTGATGTCCAAGGATCAAATCCATAAGGTTTGGTGATTCCTGCTCGATCTTCTTGATCGCGATAGCTTTTACGTCGTGCTCATTCAAATAATCTGCAGTACCGCGTGTTGCAAAGATACGGTATCCAAGTGCACGGAATCTGCGTCCGATTTCAACAGCTTCCTCTTTGTCATCATCTCGAACTGTCATGATCATATTCTTATATTTCGGAAGATTTACACCTGCTCCTAGGAATGCTTTGTAAAGTGCTTCGTTAAATGTAGAAGCGATACCAAGACACTCTCCTGTGGATTTCATTTCCGGTCCAAGGCTGATATCCGCACCACGGATCTTCTCGAATGAGAATACCGGCATCTTAATCGCGATGTAATCAGCTTCTTTCTGAAGCCCCGGTGTATATCCAAGTTCTTTCAGTTTATGTCCGATGATCACCTGTGTTGCAAGCGGAACAATCGGAATTCCGGTTACCTTACTGATATAAGGAACGGTACGGCTGGAACGAGGATTTACTTCGATTACATAAACTTCTTCCCCGCATACAATGAACTGGATATTGATCATACCAATAACATGAAGCGCTTTTGCAAGACGTCTTGTGTACTCTTCAATCTTACGTTTGGTCGCTTCGGAAATACTCTGTGCCGGGTATACAGAAATACTGTCTCCTGAATGGATTCCGGCTCTTTCAATATGTTCCATGATTCCAGGGATCAGGATATCTTCTCCGTCACATACGGCATCAACCTCGATTTCCTTACCCTGCAGATATTTATCTACCAGGATTGGATGATCCTGAGCAATACGGTTGATGATTCCGATAAACTCATCGATATCATGATCGTTGATCGCAATCTGCATTCCCTGACCGCCAAGCACATAAGACGGACGTACCAGCACCGGGTATCCGAGACGGTTTGCAACTTCTTTTGCTTCTTCTGCCGTAAATACTGTATCTCCCTTTGGTCTCGGAATATTACACTGAGCCAGGATCTCATCAAAAAGTTCTCTGTCTTCTGCCGCATCAACGTCCTCAGCCGCGGTTCCGAGGATCGGAACTCCCATCTTCATCAAAGCTTCTGTCAGCTTGATCGCAGTCTGTCCGCCGAACTGTACCACAGCTCCGTCCGGTTTTTCCAGATCTACAATGCTTTCTACATCTTCCGGTGTAAGTGGTTCAAAATACAGCTTATCAGCAATATCAAAGTCCGTACTTACAGTCTCCGGGTTATTATTTACGATAATCGTCTCATAGCCTTCTTTTGCAAATGCCCAGGTACAGTGAACAGAACAGAAGTCGAACTCGATTCCCTGTCCGATACGGATCGGTCCGGAACCAAGTACCAGAACTTTCTTCTTACCTTTGGTCTCTTCCACTTCATTCTGGCTTCCAAATACAGAGTAGTAGTACGGAGTCTCTGCCGCGAACTCAGCCGCACATGTATCAACCATCTTGTATGCTGCTACGATTCCGTTTGCATGACGCATGTCATGAATCTCACGCTCATCTTTCCCTGTAAGTCTTGCGATCACATTATCCGGGAACTCAATTCTTTTTGCTTCTTTCAGAAGTTCAGGTGTCAGTTCCTGAGTCTTAAGCGCCTGCTCCATCTCGACGAGGATTGCAATCTTATCAATGAACCATTTATCAATCTTTGTGATCGCATGAATTTCGTCGTAGCTGATTCCTTTGCGGATAGCTTCTGCAATCAGCCAGATACGACGGTCATCCACGATTTCCAGTTTTTTCAGAATATCTTCTCTGTCAAGCGCTGTAAAATCATAGGACATCAGACAATCTACATGCTGCTCAAGAGAACGGATTGCCTTCATCAGGGCACCTTCAAAATTATCACAGATACTCATAACCTCACCGGTCGCTTTCATCTGTGTAGTAAGAGTTCTCTTCGCGCTGATAAATTTATCGAACGGAAGTCTCGGCATCTTGACAACACAATAGTCAAGCATCGGCTCGAAACTTGCGTAGGTTTTCTTCGTCACCGCATTTTTGATTTCATCCAGAGTGTATCCGAGGGCAATCTTTGCCGCAACCTTCGCAATCGGGTATCCTGTTGCTTTAGACGCAAGTGCAGAAGAACGGCTTACACGAGGGTTTACCTCGATAACGCAGTATTCAAAAGTATCCGGATGAAGAGCGTACTGTACGTTACATCCACCTGTGATATTCAGCTCACTTATGATATTAAGAGCTGAAGTTCTCAGCATCTGATATTCTTTATCTCCCAATGTCTGTGACGGAGCAACTACGATACTGTCACCTGTGTGAACACCTACCGGGTCAATATTCTCCATATTACAAACGGTAATACAGTTGCCCTTACTGTCACGCATTACTTCGTACTCGATTTCCTTCCATCCGGCGATACAGCGTTCTACAAGAACCTGTCCTACACGAGAAAGTCGGAGTCCATTTGCAAGGATTTCCTCTAATTCTACAACATTATGGGCGATTCCACCGCCGCTTCCTCCAAGCGTATATGCCGGACGAAGTACCACAGGGTATCCGATCTTTGCCGCAAATGCAACACCATCATCTACGCTTTCTACTACCAGAGAAGCTGCGACCGGTTCACCGATCTTTTCCATGGTAGCTTTGAATTCCAGACGATCCTCTGCCTTCTTGATCGTCTCGGCTGTGGTTCCGATCAGTCTTACATTATGCTCTTTAAAAAATCCTGCCTCTTCCAGTTCCATTGCAAGATTCAGACCTGCCTGGCCTCCCAGTGTCGGAAGGACACTGTCCGGCTGTTCCTTCAAAATCAGCTGTTCCACAACTTCTGTGGTAAGCGGTTCGATATAGACACGGTCTGCGATATCTTTATCCGTCATGATAGTTGCCGGGTTCGAATTCAGAAGTACAACTTCAATTCCTTCCTCCTTCAATGAACGACACGCCTGTGTTCCTGCATAGTCAAATTCTGCTGCCTGACCGATGATAATCGGGCCAGAACCAATTACTAATACTTTCTTAATATCCTGATTTCTTGGCATTATTTCGTTCCTCCCATCATCTTCATGAATCTGTCAAACAAATAACTTGAGTCCTGCGGTCCCGGACAAGCTTCCGGATGGAACTGTACGGTAAAGATATTCTTTCCTACATATGACATTCCTTCATTCGTCTTGTCGTTGACATTCTCAAATGCCGGTACTGCAATACTCGGATCAAGGCTTTCGGCATCTACCGCATATCCATGGTTCTGTGAGGAAATGTACACTCTTCCTGTCTCAAGATCCTTAACCGGATGATTGCCGCCACGGTGTCCATACTTTAATTTATATGTCTTCGCACCATTTGCAAGCGCCATGAGCTGGTGTCCCAGACAAATCGCGAAAATCGGTATATCAGAATCATATAATTTTTTCACTTCTTCAATAATGGAGGTGCAATCCGCCGGATCTCCCGGTCCGTTTGATAACATGATTCCATCCGGATTGCTGGAAATGATTTCAGCCGCCGTCGTGTGTGCCGGATAAACCGTAACATCACAGCCGCGCTTATTTAAAGACTTTGCAATATTATTCTTAGCACCGAAATCCATAAGAGCTACTTTCGGCCCGTCTCCCGGTAATACATATTTCTCACTGCAGGTCACTTTGGAGACAACATCCCCTACTTTATATTCATGCAGCTTTGGAAGAATCTCTTCCAGATTATAGTTCTCATTGGTAGTAATCATACCGTTCATAGTTCCCTTTTCACGGAGAATCTTAGTCAGCGCTCGGGTGTCTATTCCTGCGATTCCCGGAATATCCTGTTCTTTTAAGAAATCCTGAATCGTTCCTTCACATCTGAAATTGCTGGGCATTCTTGACAATTCTCTTACGATATAACCATCCGGCCATGCCTTCTTTGACTCCATATCCGGTGTAATTCCATAATTACCAATAAGCGGATACGTCATGACAACGGCCTGTCCGGCGTAAGAAGGGTCTGTAAGCACCTCTAAATATCCTGTCATTGAGGTATTAAATACTATCTCACTAATCATGTCTCTTGTCGACCCGATGCTCGTTCCTTCGAACACAGTTCCATCTTCTAAAATT
>JAXFTO010000161.1:0-44596 GCA_034176745.1 Bariatricus sp.
CAAGAATTAAGATATTAAAGGGACATTTTGCAACCAGTCATTCTCACATCAATACATATATTGATATGTCTACGGTCAAAGTAAGACATAATAACTGTCGTGAGACGGCGAAGGTACTGGCTTCAGAATATGTAAGCACAACGCTGGTTGATACGATCGTATGTCTGGAAGAGACGGATACCATCGGAACCTTTATGGCGGAACAGCTTGCAGATATGAGCCCGCTCTCTCTTAGTAAGGGAAACAATATTTCACTTGTAACGCCGGAATACCATGAGGGCGGCCAGATCATTTTCCGCGATAACAAGCAGAGAATGATCAAGGATAAGCAGGTGCTTCTTCTGGCAGCATCGATTACGACCGGTAAGTCTGTAAATCAGGCCATCGAGTCCGTGCTGTATTACGGTGGAACTGTCTGTGGCATCTGCTCGATCTTCAGTTCTGTAAGCAAGGTGGCTGGAATGGAAGTGAAGACGATCTTCACAAGTGCGGATCTTCCGGATTATCGCGCATATAAGCCGATCGACTGTCCGATGTGCAAGGAAGGAAAGCGAATTGAAGCAATTGTAAATAGTTTTGGATATTCAAAACTTTAAGATGTAAAAAAAGGTCAGCCACATGACGGAATGGCTGACCTTACTTTTCTTATTTATATATCTTGAAACTGAATTAAGCAATTTCGTTAACAGCTTTTGTTAAACGAGAAATCTTTCTGGCGCAAGTGTTCTTGTGGTATACACCCTTGCTTCCTGCTTTGTTGATTACAGAGATTGCTTCTTTTAAAGCAGCCTTTGCAGTTTCAGCATCTTTCTTAGCAACAGCAGTTTCAACTTTCTTCACATAAGTTTTCACTTTAGATTTGATTGCTTTATTTCTAGCTGTCTTTGTCTCAGTTACTAAAATTCTCTTCTTAGCAGATTTAATGTTAGCCATTTTCCGATACCTCCATATAAGATTCATTTCTGTAATTGCCGACAGAACGTGACACGGAACATCTGCCGAACACACTTATTTATTTTATTCGAATAAATATTTCTTGTCAATACATAATTTATGTTTTTTGAGAAAAAATAGTAGCAAATTGTAACAGTTCAGGGTATCAGTTAAGAGGAGGTAAGGGGAAAGGGCATGATTGAAAAATACAGCATTCGGACAGATTTGGCATTGGAACAAAAGGAGCGCTTTGAATCGGATAATATCGAGGTTCAAGGTGTGGTCCTTACGGAAGACTATAATGAAGAATTGGAGATCCGTGTAACTACTGTCAAAATAGAGACGGAGAAAGGGGCCAAAATCATGGGGAAGCCGGTAGGAGTCTATATTACGATGGAAGCGCCGAATATGGCAGTCCCCGACGAGGATTATCACAGAGAGGTGTCGAAGGAACTGGCGAATTTTGTGCGGGAAATGGTTCCGCCAAAGGAAGGGGATTACCAGGCGCTGATCGTCGGACTTGGGAACCGGAAGGTGACGCCGGATGCGCTGGGACCTTATGTGGTAGATAATTTGAATATCACCAGGCATATTATCAGGGAATACGGAAAATATGCGATGGGAGAAGAACAGGCGGAAAGTGTGAGCGCCATTGCGCCGGGAGTGATGGCGCAGACGGGAATGGAAACAGTAGAAATCATACGTGGGGTAGTGAAAGAGACGAATCCGGACTTTATTATCGCGATTGATGCGCTTGCGGCGAGAAATACCAGAAGGCTGAACCGTACGATTCAAATTGCGGATACGGGAATCTATCCGGGTTCCGGAGTCGGGAATCAGAGGAATGCAATCACGAAAGAGACCGTAGGAATCCCGGTCATTGCGATCGGAGTTCCCACCGTTGTAGATGCTGCCACGATTGTCAACGACACGATGGAAAATTTCTTACAGGCGCTGGAGCAGTCGGAGGCATTAAAAGGAGTGGCCCTGGTACTTCAGGGATATAATGCAGCAGAAAAATATGAGTTGGTCCGGGAACTGATTTCCCCGCACTTAAACGGAATGTTCGTGACGCCAAAAGATATTGATGAGACGGTAAAACGGATCAGCTATACAATTTCCGAGGCTTTAAACCTATTATTTTCTCATGATAATCCGGAAAGAAAGAATAGTTATGGCAGTTTCTGAATAGAATTTCCTATCGGGGGAATCTGTATATGAAGCAAAAATGGCGGACGAGAGTCATTGTGGCAGGAAGCCTTATCTGTATGATAGGAGGATGTTTTATTTTTGGCGGAACAAAAGCTATCCTGAAATCCTGGAAAAACCAGATCGTGCAGGAAATACAGGAAACTGCGGAAATGCTGTATTTTCCGGGAATTTCTTTCAGGGAGACGACCGGGGAAAAGAAGACATTCGGCAATTATATTGCAGAAATGTCGATGAATATTTTCCCGCTCGGAAAATATATTGTCGGGAAGACGGATGCAAAGGCGGAAGTAGAGGATGAGGCGACCTACGAGATGCTTGTAAAAAGACAGGCAGAGGATGAAAATCAGGTGGATGAGAACGGAAATCTTGTGGGTGAGGATCTAAGCGAGACGACGAAACCGGTGGAAACGACCATGGACTTATCCATAGAAAAATTGTCGGATTATGAATATCTTGTCGGCCATTTTTATACGGTTGACAGTGTGACTTATGTGGAACCATCGGATTTGAACGCGTCGGATTTTATGAAAAAAGATATGAAGCTGAAGGCGGATGAGAACGGCCCCAAGGTTTTGATTTTCCATACGCATTCACAGGAGCGTTTTGTCGATTCCAATGGAGACGCATCGACGAGTATCGTCGGCGTGGGAAGGTATCTTACGGAGCTGTTAAATGAAAAATATCAGATCGAGACGATCCACCATGAGGGAGTCTATGATCTGATCAATGGAAAACTGGATCGAAGCGAGGCGTACGAGCTTGCAAGACCGAAAATTGCAGCTATTTTGAAAGAAAATCCGAGTATTGAAGTGGTGATTGATCTGCACAGGGACGGGGTAAATGCCTCCACTCATCTGGTGACCGAGATCGGCGGCAGGCAGACGGCACAGATCATGTTTTTCAACGGAATGTGCAGGACCAGGGCGAACGGGAATCTGTCGGGAATGTCCAACCCATATATCCAGGATAATCTCGCATTTTCCCTGCAGATGAAAGTGGCGGCAGAAACGAAATATCCCGGCTTTACAAGGAGAATTTACCTGAAAGGGTATAAATACAATATGGATTTCTGCCCGAAAATGCTCCTTATTGAAGCGGGAGCCCAGACGAATACAGTCGGAGAAATGCGAAATGCAATGGAAATTCTGGCAGAACTTTTAAATGATGTTTTGAAGTAGAAAAACAGAAAGTATGTTTGGTCGACTTGACAAATAAGGAAAGTATAGGATAAAATTCATAACATACGAAAACAGAAAGGAACGGTAACATGGCAAAACAATCTACATACGATGCAGATAGTATTTCCATACTGGAAGGACTGGAGGCGGTCAGAAAGCGCCCGGGAATGTATATCGGCAGTGTAAGCACAAAGGGACTGAATCATCTGGTCTATGAAATCCTTGATAACGCGGTGGATGAACATCTGGCGGGGTTCTGCAGTCTGATCGAAGTGACGCTGGAGAAGGATGGTTCGGCTACGGTAAATGATAACGGGCGAGGGGTACCTGTCGGAATGCATGCGAAGGGTGTTTCGGCGGCGCGAATCGTGTATACCACACTTCACGCGGGAGGAAAATTTGATGATTCGGCATATAAGACGAGCGGAGGTCTGCATGGAGTAGGTTCATCCGTTGTGAACGCACTTTCTACTTATATGGATGTAAAGATCAGCCGTGAGGGAATGGTTCACCATGACCGATATGAGAAGGGACACCCGGTCATCGAACTGGAGAATGGACTTCTTCCTGTCATCGGCAAGACGAAAAAGACGGGAACATGTGTGAATTTCCTCCCGGATCCGGAGATTTTCGAGAAGACAAGGTTCCGCGAAGAAGAGATTAAGAGCAGACTTCACGAGACGGCGTATCTGAATCCGGAGCTGACGATCATTTTTAAAGATAAGCGCAAAGACCCGGAAGAACACATTGAATATCATGAACCGGACGGAATCATTGGATTCATCAAAGATCTGAATTCGAAGAAGGAGATGCTGCATGAGCCGGTATACTATAAAGGGGAAGCGGAAGGAATCGCGGTTGAGGTCGCATTTCAGTATGTGAATGAATTTCACGAGAATGTACTGGGGTTCTGCAATAATATTTATAATGCGGAAGGCGGAACCCATCTGACCGGATTTAAGACAACATTTACCACGATTATGAACCAGTATGCAAGAGAACTGGGAATCCTGAAAGAAAAGGACAGCAATTTCACAGGCGCGGATGTGAGAAACGGAATGACTGCGATCGTGTCGATCAAACATCCGGACCCGAGATTTGAAGGACAGACGAAGACGAAGCTGGATAATCAGGATGCGGCAAAGGCGACCGGCAAAGTCACAAGTGAAGAAGTGCCGCGGTTCTTTGACAGGAATCTGGAGACACTCAAAAAAGTACTGTCCTGTGCGGAGAAGGCAGCGAAGATCCGTAAGACAGAAGAGAAGGCAAAGACCAATCTTCTGACGAAACAGAAGTACTCCTTTGACAGTAATGGTAAGCTGGCCAACTGCGAGAGCCGCGATCCGTCAAAATGCGAGATCTTTATCGTCGAGGGAGATTCTGCGGGAGGCTCTGCAAAGACAGCGCGAAACCGAATGTACCAGGCGATTCTTCCTATCAGAGGAAAGATCCTGAATGTGGAGAAGGCAAGTATCGATAAAGTTCTGGCAAATGCAGAAATCAAGACCATGATTAATGCATTCGGATGCGGATTCTCAGAAGGCTACGGAAATGATTTTGATATTACAAAGCTTCGCTATGATAAGATCATCATCATGGCCGATGCGGATGTGGACGGCGCACACATTTCCACACTGCTTCTCACTTTGTTCTACCGGTTTATGCCGGAGCTGATCTACGAAGGACATGTGTATGTGGCAATGCCGCCGCTCTATAAGGTGATGCCGAAAAAGGGAGAAGAAGAGTATCTTTATGATGACAAGGCGCTGGAGAAATACCGGAAGACGCATGATGGACCATTTACCCTGCAGAGGTACAAAGGTCTTGGTGAGATGGACGCCGAGCAGCTCTGGGAGACGACCCTCGATCCCGAAAGACGACTTTTGAAGCGAATTGAAATAGAAGACGCCCGTATGGCATCTGGCGTGACAGAGATGCTGATGGGCACAGAAGTACCTCCGCGGCGGGCATTTATTTATGAAAATGCAAAAGAAGCGGAACTGGATATTTAGGAGGTAAGCTGATTTGGAAAATTCACAGATTATCCGGACAGAATATTCGGATTTGATGAAGAAATCTTATATCGATTACGCGATGAGTGTCATCATATCCCGTGCACTTCCGGATGTGAGGGACGGGCTCAAGCCGGTGCAAAGAAGAACGCTCTATGATATGTACGAGCTGGGAATCCGGTATGACAAGCCTTATAGAAAGTGCGCCCGTATCGTGGGGGATACGATGGGTAAATATCATCCTCACGGAGACAGTTCTATTTACGAAGCACTGGTTGTGATGGCCCAGGATTTCAAAAAAGGGATGGTACTTGTAGACGGACATGGAAATTTCGGCTCCATCGAAGGAGACGGGGCTGCGGCCATGCGATACACAGAGGCGAGACTTGCGAAGATCACGCAGGAAGCATTTCTTGCGGATCTGGATAAAGACATCATTGACTTTGTGCCGAACTTTGATGAGACAGAAAAAGAGCCGTCGGTGTTGCCGGTGCGTGTGCCGAATCTGCTGCTCAACGGGGCTGAGGGAATCGCGGTAGGAATGGCAACCAGTATTCCGACACATAACCTGGGCGAAATTGTGGATGCGGTCAAAGCTTACATGAAGAACAATGACATTTCCACAAAGCAGCTTATGAAATACATCAAAGGACCGGACTTTCCGACGGGGGGGATCGTGGTCAACAAGGACGAGCTTCTGGACATTTACGAGACAGGAACCGGCAAGATCAAGCTTCGCGGAAAAGTCGATGTGGAGGAAGTAAAGGGCGGACGCAAGAAGATCGTCATTTCCGAAATCCCATACACCATGATCGGCGCGGGAATAGGAAAATTTCTGAACGATGTGGCAAATCTGATCGAGACGAAGAAGACAAATGACATCGTGGATATTTCCAACCAGTCTTCCAAAGAAGGAATCCGCATCGTGATCGAAGTGAAGAAGGATACGGATGTAGAGAATCTCATAAATATGCTGTATAAGAAAACACGTCTGGAAGATACCTTCGGTGTGAACATGCTGGCAGTTGCAGACGGAAGGCCGGAGGTACTTGGGCTTAAGAAGATCATTGAGTACCATGTAGATTTCCAGTTCGAGCTTGCGACCAGGAAATATCAGACGCTTCTTAATAAAGAAAGAGATAAGAAGGAAATCCAGGAAGGACTGATCAAAGCGTGTGATGTCATTGACCTGATCATTGAAATTCTCCGGGGAAGTAAATCGGTGAAAGATGCAAAGCTCTGCCTGACGCATGGAATCACGGAGAATATTAAGTTCAAGTCCAAGATTTCCATGAAAATGGCATCTATGCTGCGTTTTACAGAGCGGCAGGCGACGGCGATCCTGGAGATGCGGCTCTACAAATTAATAGGTCTGGAGATCGAAGCGTTGATGAAGGAGCACGAAGAGACGCTGAAAAATATTGCACGCTATGAAGATATCCTGAATAATTATGATTCTATGTCGGAAGTGATCATGGAAGATCTGGATGCTCTGAAAAAAGAATATGCGGTAAAAAGAAGAACCTTGATCGAAAATGGCGAAGAAGCGGTATTTGAAGAGAAGAAGATCGAAGAGCAGGAAGTCATGCTTCTGATGGACCGTTTCGGATATGCGAAGACGGTGGATCTGTCCGTTTATGAAAGAAATAAAGAAGCCGCTGATAAGGAGAATAAGTATATCATTCCGTGTATGAATACCGGAAAACTTCTGTTATTTACGGCAGACGGCAAGATGCACCAGATCAAAGTGCAGGATCTTCCTTATGGAAAATTCAGGGACAAAGGACTTCCGGTGGATAATATCAGTAATTACGACAGCACAAAAGAAGAAATCGTCTATATTTGCGATGACCGTCAGTTGTATTTCACGAAATTCCTGTTTGCGACGAAGCAGGGAATGCTGAAAAAAGTGGACGGAAGCGAGTTCCAGGTGGCAAAAAGGACGATCGCGGCAACGAAGCTTCAGGAAGAAGATCAGCTTGTAAGTATCCAGATCATAAATGAGGATCAAAATGTAGTACTCATGACGGAAAATGAATATCTTCTCCGTTTTTCGGCGGGAGAGATACCTGAGAAGAAGAAAGGAGCTGTCGGCGTCCGGGGAATGAAGCTTCAGAAAAAGGATGCACTGGAGAGGGTCGTGCTCTTTGAAGAAGGAACGGAGATGAAAACTATTTTCCATGAGAAAGAAATCTCACTGAACCGGCTAAAGCTGGCAAAGCGTGACGGATGCGGCACGAAAATGAGAAAATAACTGAAAATACTTGATTTCTCGGTTTAAAAGTGCTATAGTCAATAATAGTAACATAGGAATTGAGCAGAAGAGTGGACGAAAGTTCACTCTTCTTTTTACGAAGTACCATAATGGCAGTTTCGTAATACGCAGGAAAAGATTCACGATAAGAAAGGAAGTTTAAGATTGTCAAAAAAAGAAGTGTATGAACAGAAAACCGAAGAAATCCTGCTTCCGATTCTGGAGAAGCATGGATTTGAACTCTGGGATGTGGAGTATGTAAAGGAAGGAAGCAACTGGTATCTCAGAGCTTACATCGATAAACCGGGAGGAATCATGGTGGATGACTGTGAAGTCGTAAGCCGCGAACTTTCAGATATCCTGGATGAGAAGGATTTTATTGATGATGCCTACATTCTGGAGATCAGCTCCCCTGGGCTTGGCCGCCCTCTTAAGAAGGAGAAGGATTTTGAAAGAAGCCTGGGTGAGGAAGTGGAGATCCGGACATACCGGGCAATCGACAGACAGAAGGAATTTATTGGAATCTTGAAGAATTTTGATAAAGATACAGTTACCATTGAATATGACGACGAAGAGACAAAGACATTTGACAGGGCAGATATCGCTCTTATACGTCTCGCATTTGATTTCTAGTGACAGGAGGAAGAAAGGAAATGAACACTGAATTATTAGAAGCTCTTAATATTCTTGAGAAGGAAAAAGATATCAGCAAAGAAACTCTAATGGATGCAATTGAGAATTCTCTGATCAGTGCATGCAAGAACCATTTTGGAAAAGCAGATAACATCAAAGTTATCATGGACCGCGAAACTTGTGATTACTCTCTGATTCAGGAGAAGACCGTTGTAGAAGAAGTGATGGATCCTGTAGAAGAGATCAGTCTTACGAACGCAAAGATGATGGATCCGGCATACGAACTTGGTGATATCGTCCGTATTCCGATCGAATCCAAATCCTTCGGAAGAATTGCAACACAGAATGCAAAGAACCTGATTCTTCAGAAGATCCGTGAAGAAGAAAGAAAAGTAATATACGATCAGTATTTTGAAAAAGAAAGGGATATCGTAACCGGTATTGTACAGCGTTATGTAGGTAAAAATATCAGTGTCAATCTCGGAAAAGTGGATGCTCTGCTGACAGAGAATGAACAGGTAAAAACGGAAGTATTCCAGCCGAACGAGAGAATCAAACTTTATGTGGTTGAAGTTAAGAATACGACGAAGGGACCGAAGATTCTTGTTTCAAGAACACACCCGGAACTGGTAAAGCGTCTTTTTGAAGCAGAAGTTCCTGAAATCAAAGAAGGAATCATTGAGATTAAGAGCATTGCAAGAGAAGCAGGATCACGAACCAAGATCGGAGTATGGTCCAAGAATCCGGATGTTGATCCGGTAGGAGCTTGTGTTGGTATGAACGGTGCCAGAGTAAACGCTGTAGTGAACGAGCTTCGCAATAAGGATGGTCATGAGAATGTCGATATCATCAAATGGGATGAAAACCCGGCGCTTCTTATTGAAAATGCGCTCAGCCCGGCAAAGGTAATTTCTGTTGCGGCTGATCCGGATGAAAAGACCGCAAGCGTCATCGTGCCGGATTATCAGTTATCTCTTGCAATCGGTAAGGAAGGACAGAACGCAAGACTTGCTGCCCGTCTGACAGGATATAAGATTGATATCAAGAGTGAGAGCCAGGCAATTGAATCCGGTGAACTTCCGGAAAATTACATGGATATGGTTATGGAAAATGAATATCAGGAGGATTCTGCTGACAATTATTCAGAGGAAGAATATGCAGAAGAGACTTCAAATGATGATATTGACCTTGATCTGTACGAAGAATAAATAGGAGTGATACATTGAGCGCGACAAGAAGGATTCCCATGCGTAAATGTGTGGGATGTCAGGAAATGAAGAATAAAAAAGAAATGCTGCGTGTTCTAAGGACAGAAGAAAATGAATTCGTTCTCGATGCTACCGGAAGAAAGAACGGCCGCGGGGCCTACCTTTGCTTCTCAAAGGAATGTCTGGAAAAGGCAATTAAGAACAAAGGCCTCGAAAGATCATTTAAACAGCCGATTCCGAAGGAAGTATATGAAAATCTGAAAAAGGAGCTGGAGAACCTTGAAACTGAATAAAACGCTGTCACTTCTCAGTCTTGCGACAAAGGCAGGAAAAACGAAAAGCGGAGAATTCCTGACTGAAAAGGAAGTCAAGGAAGGAGGAGCGTACCTCGTGATCGTAGCGGGGGATGCATCCGCGAATACGAAGAAGAGATTTCAGAATATGTGTGATTTCTATAAAGTGCCAATCTATTTTTACGGAGATAAAGATACCTTGGGGCATGCAATGGGGAAGGAATTCCGCGCGTCTCTTGCAGTGACAGATGCAGGATTTGCGAAAGGAATCAGAAAGCAGTTGGACACCGATAAGGATACGGTTGCATAGGAGGTAGTTATATGTCAAAACTAAGAGTATATGAGCTCGCGAAAGAGATGAATAAGACGAACAAGGAGATGCTCTCTATGTTAAAAGAAAAGGGCATCGAAGTTGCAAGTCATATGAGTACTCTTTCCGATGAGCAGATAGATATGATGAAGAAATCATCAGCGCCAAAGAATCCGGCTGAAACACAGCCGAAGAAAGAAGCAGACGGTGGTGAAGAATCGCCGAAGAAGAAAAATATCGTACAGGTATTCCGTCCGCAGAATACCCAGAATGGTAATAGACAGAACCGTCCGCAGGGACAGCGTCAGGGAAACCGTCCGCAGGGAAATAATGCATCACAGCAAGGAAGGCCACAGCAGGGATCATCATCAGGAAACCGCCCGCAGCAGGGAGCTGCAAACGGAAATCGTCCGCAGCAGGGAGCCGTAAATGGAAACCGCATGCAGGGAAATAATACACCGCAGGGACGGGCGCAGCAGGGGGCATCCCAAGGAAACCGTCCGCAAAACGGTGGTCAGGGACGTCCTTTTGAAGGAAGAAGAGAAGGCTTTCAGGGAAGAGACCGCGATGACAGACGCGGCCGTGATGATCAGAGACAGGGACGCCAGAATGAAGGAAGAAGAGAGGGCTTCCAGGGAAGAGACCGCGACGACAGACGCAGCCGCGATGACCAGAGACAGGGACGTTCATTCGAAGGAAGAAGAGAAGGTTTCCAGGGAAGAGACCGTGACGACAGAAGAGATAACAGGGACTTCCGCGACAAAGATTTCCGGGATAAAGATTTCCGCGACAAGGATTCACAGGGCGAAAGAAATAACGGACGCCGTGATGACAGAAGAAAATCAGGACCGGCCATTCCTGCACCTGCAATTGCAGAACAGAAACCGAGCCGTACCAAGCCGAAGGATGCTCATAAGAAAAAAGAGTACAGAAATGATGAGAATGAAGACGGAATGCCAAAGGGGAAAAAGGGAAAGAATAATACTTCTCAGCCGAAATTAGAAAGACCGCAGCCGAAGAAAGAGGCAGTGGAAGAACAGATCAAGCAGATCACAATTCCTGAGAAGCTTACGATCCAGGAACTGGCTGACAAGATGAAGATCCAGCCTTCTGCTATCGTGAAGAAGCTTTTCATGCAGGGCAAGATCGTGACCATCAATCAGGAAGTAGATTTCGAAACCGCAGAAGAAATTGCAATGGAGTTTGAAGTACTCTGTGAGAAAGAAGAAGTAGTCGATGTGATCGAAGAACTTCTTAAAGAGGATGAAGAGGACGAGAAGAAGCTGAAGAAGCGTCCGCCGGTAGTCTGTGTCATGGGACACGTAGACCATGGTAAAACTTCTCTCCTGGATGCGATCCGTGATACGCATGTGATCGAAGGAGAAGCAGGCGGAATCACCCAGCATATCGGTGCATCTGTTGTAGAATTAAACGGTGAGAAGATTACCTTCCTTGACACACCGGGACATGAGGCCTTCACAGCAATGCGTATGCGTGGAGCGAACTCTACAGATATCGCAATCCTTGTCGTCGCAGCGGATGACGGTGTTATGCCGCAGACTGTAGAAGCAATCAACCATGCGAAGGCAGCCGGAATTGAGATCGTTGTTGCAATCAACAAGATTGATAAGCCGAGTGCCAATATCGAACGTGTAAAACAGGAACTGACAGAATACGAACTGATTCCGGAAGACTGGGGCGGCAGCACCATTTTTGTTCCGGTTTCTGCCCGTACAGGAGAAGGAATCGATGACCTGATGGAAATGATCCTTCTGACAGCAGAAGTGATGGAACTGAAAGCAAATCCGAATCGCCGTGCAAGAGGACTTGTGATCGAAGCTGAGCTCGATAAAGGAAAAGGTCCGGTTGCTACAGTCCTTGTACAGAAAGGAACACTTCGTGTCGGTGATCCGGTTGCAGCAGGTTCTGCTTACGGTAAAGTGCGTGCCATGATGGATGACAAGGGACGTCGTGTAAAGGAAGCAGGTCCGTCTACACCGGTTGAGATTCTTGGTCTTAATGATGTTCCGAATGCCGGAGAAGTACTTGTCGGATGTGGAAATGAAAAAGAAGCAAGAAGCTTTGCGGATACATTTATCAGCCAGGGAAGAATGAAGATGCTGGATGAGACAAAGACAAAGATGTCTCTGGATGATTTGTTCAACCAGATTCAGGAAGGTAACTTAAAAGAACTTGGTATCGTAGTAAAAGCCGATGTACAGGGATCTGTAGAAGCAATCAAGCAGAGCCTTGTCAAACTCTCCAACGATGAAGTTGTGGTTAAGATCATCCACGGCGGTGTTGGTGCGATCAATGAATCAGACGTAACACTTGCGGCTGCATCCAATGCGATCATCATCGGATTTAACGTACGTCCGGATGCTTCAGCAAAAGAAACCGCAGAACGTGAAGGCGTAGATATGAGACTTTACCGTGTCATCTACAATGCAATCGAAGATGTAGAGGCGGCCATGAAGGGAATGCTTGAGCCGGTATTTGAAGAAAAAGTACTCGGCCATGCAGAAGTGCGTCAGACATTCAAGGCTTCCGGTGTCGGAACCATCGCAGGTTCTTACGTACTGGACGGTGTATTCGAGAGAGACTGCTCCGTTCGTATTACCCGCGACGGCATCGTGATCTACGACGGAAAACTGGCATCACTTAAGCGTTTCAAAGATGACGTAAAAGAAGTAAAAGCCGGATATGAATGTGGTTTTGTATTTGAACGTTTCAACGATATCAAGGAAGGCGACCAGGTAGAAGCATTCAAGATGGTCGAAATCCCAAGATAATAAAGGAAGGCGTTTTGAAATATGAGAAAGAACAGTATTAAAAATACGAGAGTAAATACAGAGGTGCAGCGTGAGCTGAGCAACATTCTGCGCGGCGGGATCAAAGATCCCCGCGTTGCACCGATGACTTCAGTGGTGGCAGTGGAAGTGGCACCGGATCTTAAAACCTGTAAAGCGTACATCAGTGTTTTCGGTGATGAGCAGGCACAGGCTGATACGGTAAAAGGGCTTCAGAGTGCGGAAGGATATATCCGCCGCGAACTTGCCCATACACTGAATATGAGAAATACACCGGAGATCAAATTTGTACTGGATCAGTCCATCGAGTACGGTGTAAATATGTCAAAGAAAATTGATGACCTGACAAAGGATTTGAAAAAAGAGGATGAGTAACATGTTGATAGAAGCAATTCAGAAGGCCGGCAGCATTGCCGTCGGCGGACATATCCGGCCGGATGGAGACTGTGTAGGCTCATGTATGGGACTTTATCTGTATGTGAAAGAAAATTTTCCTGAGAAGGAGATTCATGTATATTTAGAAGAAATTCCGAATAATTTTAAATTTATGGAACATACGGATGAAATCCTTCATGAAATTCCGGAAGGTAAGATTTATGATTTATTCATTCTGCTGGACTTAAGCAGTGCGGACAGACTTGGATTTTCCGCACCGCTTTACGAGTCGGCAAGAAATACACTCTGCGTGGATCATCACATCAGCAATGCAAAGTATGCGAAGGAAAATTATATCCGTCCTGAGGCAAGTTCTACTTCAGAGCTGGTGTATGAACTATTGGAATATGATAAGATTTCAAAGGCGGCGGCAGAGTGTCTTTATACCGGTATGGTTCATGACACAGGAGTGTTCAGGTATACTTGTACACATCCGTCTACCATGAGGGCAGCAGCGGCACTGATGGAAAAAGGAATTGATTTTTCAAGGATCATTACGGAAACTTTTGATGAGAAGAGTTATCTTCAGAATCAGGTTCTGGGACGTGCGCTTATGGAAAGCATCCGTTTTATGGGCGGAAGATGTATTGTCTCTGCATTTCGAATGAAAGATATGGCGTTCTATCAGGTTCAGCCGAAGCATCTGGATGGAATCGTAAGTCAGCTTAAGCTGACAAAAGGCGTGGATGTGGCAATTTTTATGTATGAACTGGAAGCAGGAACGTTCAAAGTCAGCCTCAGATCCACAGAGGCGGTGGATGTAAGCCGTGTTGCCAGATATTTTGGAGGCGGCGGACACATGAGAGCAGCCGGGTGCACGATGGCGGGGACTGTTCACGATGTGATCAATAATTTGTCTCGTCAGCTTGAACTGCAGATGAAAAGTGGGAGCGAAGCTTAGATGATACATGGAGTGCTGAATATATATAAAGAAAAAGGATATACTTCTCATGATGTTGTGGCTCGCCTGCGAAGAATCGTAGGTCAGAAAAAGATCGGTCACACCGGGACACTGGATCCGGATGCGGAAGGTGTTCTTCCGGTCTGTCTTGGAAAAGCGACCAAACTCTGTGACCTGTTAACCGACAAGGATAAGACCTATGAAGCGGTCATGCTATTAGGAAGAGTGACCGACACGCAGGATACTACAGGAAAAACATTAGACGAGAATCGGACAGATCATCTGACCGAAGATGAGGTAAGAGAAGCAGTACTTTCATTTGAAGGCGATTATAGTCAGATTCCACCTATGTTTTCTGCACTGAAAGTAGGCGGTAAGAAGCTCTATGAACTCGCAAGAGACGGGAAAGAAGTAGAAAGAAAGCCGAGACATGTAAAGATTCATGAAATCCGGATTCTGGACATTTCCCTTCCGCGTGTCCGCATGGAAGTCACCTGTTCAAAAGGTACCTATATTCGTACACTGTGCCACGATATCGGGCAGAAGCTTGGATGCGGCGGATGTATGGAGACGCTTTTAAGGACAAGAGTGGAACGTTTTTCGGTGGAAGAGAGTATGAAACTTGCAGAAGTGGAAACTCTTTTCGGTGAAGGAAAACTATCAGAATTTATGACAGCCGTGGACGATATGTTCCCGGTATATCAAAAAGTATATCTTAAACCGCAGGCGGCGAAAAATGTAAGAAACGGAGGCAGTTTCCGTCAGGGGGATATCATCTGGATGTCGGAACTTTCCGGATTTAACGATGCGGACACGGTCCGGGTCTACGATGAAGAGCGAAATTTTATTGCCTTATACGAATATGAAAAAGAAAATCAGATTTTTAAAATTGTAAAAATGTTTTTTGACGGAACAGAAAAATAAGACTTAACAGTTGAGACATTAAGAGGAAATGAAATGGAGTATTTCAAAGGGTTGGATTCTTACCGGGGAACCGGAAGAAGTGCAATTACACTGGGAAAATTTGATGGATTACACCGCGGTCACCAGAAACTGATCCATAAAGTCAGTCAGCTGAAAGAAGAGTATGGTGTGAAATCGGTGGTCTTTGCTTTTGATATGATTCCGCTGTTTGACAAACTGGGACTTCCCAGAGAAGGAATTCTGTCGAATGAAGAGAGGCGCATGCACCTTGAAGGAGAGGTCGATGTTCTGGTAGAGTGTCCATTTACTGAAAAAATAAGCAGTATAGAAGCGGAAGACTTTATCAGAGATATACTGGCGGGTCTGTTTCATGCAAAATATGTGGTCGTCGGAACCGATTTCAGGTTCGGCCACGATAAAAGAGGCGATGCAGATATGCTTCGAAAATATGCAGACCGGTATGATTATGAAGTATTTGTAATAGATAAAGAAATGTATGGCGACCGTGAAATCAGCAGCACATACGTAAGAGAAGAGCTCCGCAAGGGAAATATGAAAGCCGTAAATGAGATGCTGGGGTATCCTTACACAGTGGACGGAACCGTAGAATATGGGAAACAGCTTGGAAGAAAACTGGGTTTTCCTACGCTTAATGTTCATCCCGCCAAAGAGAAGCTTCTTCCGCCAAACGGGGTCTATCTTGACCGGGTAAAGCTGGATGGTACATGGTATGACGGAATCGGTAATGTGGGAGTAAAGCCAACGGTAACAGAGGAAAAACGGATGCTGATCGAAAGTTATCTGTTTGATTATGAAGGAAATGCTTATGGTAAAAATGTGAGGATCCAGCTTTATGAATTCAAAAGGCCGGAGCGAAAATTTGAGTCGGTGGAAGAAATGAAGCATCAGGTGGATTCCGATATTGCCTATGGAAGAGAGTATTTTAAGGCGCAAAAGAGGATAAGGAGATAACGATATGAATATCACTACGATTTTCCTCCTTTTTGGAGGACTAGGGCTTTTCCTGTTCGGTATGGAGCTTATGAGTGACGGACTTGAAAAGGCAGCCGGTGCCCGGATGCGGGGGATTCTCGAATTCTTTACGAAGAACCGTTTCATTGGAATGCTTGTGGGAATTCTTTTCACAGCGGTTGTCCAGTCGTCGAGCGCAACGACGGTCATGGTAGTCAGCTTTGTAAACTCAGGGCTTATGAACCTGTTTCAGGCAAGTGGAGTAATTCTTGGTGCGAATATCGGTACGACCGTGACCGGTCAGTTGATCGCATTCAATTTATCGGATATCGCACCGCTTTTTGTAATGATCGGTGTGGTCATGTACTTGTTTTGTAAAAAAACGAATATCAAACGTGTCGGAGCCGTTATTCTCGGATTTGGTATCTTGTTCATGGGACTTAGCACGATGGGAGATGCGATGACTTCGCTGAAGAACTCTCCTCAGGTTATGGAACTATTACAATCACTTACCAATCCGCTTATGGCGATCCTGGTAGGATTTGTGATCACATCTATTCTGCAGAGCTCATCGGCTACAGTAGGTATTATTATTTTGATGGCAGGTCAGGGACTTTTAAGGTTCGCTATTTGTCCGTTCCTGATTCTTGGATGCAACATGGGATCTTGTATGTCAGCCCTTCTTGCAAGTCTGGGAGGAAAGAAGGACGCCAAAAGAGCTGCATGGATTCATTTCCTGTTCAACATCATAGGATCGCTCTTTATCTTTATTATACTGATGATCGCAGCGGGTCCGATTACAAATGTAATCATGAAATTCTCAGGAAACAACCCGTCACGTGCGGTTGCAAATGCACATACGATCATCAAGATCACGGAAGTAATCCTGCTCTTCCCATTCATGAACTGGGTAGTTGAAGCAACCTACAAGATCATCAAAGGAAAAGATCCTTCACCGGAGGATGAATTCGAACTCCTTTACATCGGAGAAGGCAAGATGATGACACCGAGTACGGCAACGATCAATGCGATCCAGGAGATCGAGCGTATGGGACAGCTTGCATATGAAAATCTGGAGCTGGGTATGAAGACGCTCTGCGACCCGAATGAAGAGGCAACAAATGTGATCTATAAAAAAGAACGTTATATCAACTTCTTAAACCATAAGATCACAGATTATCTGGTTAAAGCAAGCGAGATGGAAATGCCGATCGCAGATTCCCAGATGGTCGGAGCACTTTTCCACGTCGTAAACGATATCGAACGTATCGGTGACCACGCGGAGAACATGGCAGATTCCGCTAAGACGATCATGGCAGGAGAGGCACAGCTCAGTGATAAAGCAAAACAGCAGCTCAAGGATATGACAGAGATGGTTCTCAAAATCCTGGATTACTCTCTGGATATGTTTACCCATAACAATCAGGAACATATGCAGGAAATCCTGGATCTCGAGGATGCGATCGACGATAAAGAAAAGAAACTGCAGAAATCGCATGTCAAACGTCTTACGAAAAACAGATGCACACCGGAGGGCGGTATGATCTTTTCCGATACAGTATCCGGACTCGAACGTGTGGCAGACCATGCTACCAATATCGCATTTGCAATCCATCAGCCGGATGATTATAATGATGATGATGATTAAAAATATCTTGACTTAGGAAAATCAGTATGCTATATTGAAATGGTGTGAAAAACCGGTGTTCGGCAGTTGGAATCTCCAACCACTGCTTAATACCTGGCAATTATTAGTATATACAGGAGGTAGTGACCAATGATCACAAAAGAAATGAAAGAACAGATTGTTAAGGAATATGGAAGAACAGAAGGAGATACAGGTTCTCCGGAAGTACAGGTAGCTCTTCTTACAGCAAGAATCAACGACCTGAACGATCACTTCAAAGCTAACCCGAAGGATTTCCACTCAAGAAGAGGACTTCTTAAGATGGTTGGACAGAGAAGAGGACTTCTTGCATACCTTAAGAAGAATGACATCGAAAGATATCGTTCACTGATTGAAAGATTAGGACTGAGAAAGTAATTTCTGCAGTACAGTTAAAGAGGGCAGTTCCGCATGGAGCTGCCTTTTTTGATGGGTGAAAGATGGTTGGATAAAGACTATGAAGCTGTGGGGGCGAACAGAATGGCCGAACTGTTACATTTCTTCCTTGCATGTCAAAACCAATTATGATATAATACTTTAGATTGTGGCAGTATGTATATCCGAGACCACTGAAAAGTACATTTGCATTTATTGTATGGCAAATATATTTTTCAGTAGTTTCGGAAAGAGCTGCCAGCTAAATAGTAGTTATTGATGAAGAACAGTAGAAAGGAATAATACCATGTACAAGACATTTGAAATGGAGCTTGCAGGCAGAACTCTCCGCGTTGATGTAGGCAGAGTTGCAAAGCAGGCGAATGGAGCAGCGCTTATGCATTATGGCGATACAGTTGTTCTTTCAACCGCAACTGCATCAGACAAGCCAAGAGAAGGAATCGATTTCTTCCCGCTCAGTGTAGAATATAATGAGAAATTATATGCCGTTGGAAAAATCCCGGGAGGCTTTAATAAGAGAGAAGGAAAGGCATCTGAGAATGCAGTCCTTACCTGCCGTGTAATCGACCGTCCGATGAGACCGCTTTTCCCGAAGGATTACAGGAATGATGTAACACTGGAGAACCTGGTTCTTTCTGTAGACCAGGATTGCGCACCGGAGCTTACCGCTATGCTGGGTTCTGCGATCGCAACAGCTATTTCAGACATTCCGTTTGACGGCCCGACAGCTTCTACTCAGGTAGGACTTGTTGACGGTGAATTCGTATTTAACCCGACGGCAGCTCAGAAAGAGAAATCTGATCTTGCACTTACCGTTGCATCTACAAAAGAAAAAGTTATCATGATCGAAGCGGGTGCAAACGAAGTTCCGGAAGATAAGATGATCGAAGCAATTTTTGCAGCACATGAAGTAAACCAGAAAGTGATCGAATTTATTGATACGATCGTTGCTGAGTGCGGAAAGCCGAAGCATGATTACGTAAGCTTTGCTGTACCGGAAGAACTGTTCGAGGCAATGAAAGCCGTCGTTACTCCGGAAGAGATGGAAGTTGCTGTATTCACAGATGACAAGCAGACAAGAGAAGAAAATATCCGCAAAGTAACAGAAAGACTTGAAGAAGCATTTGCAGACAATGAAGACTGGCTTGCAAAGCTTCCGGATGCAGTATATCAGTATCAGAAGAAAGTAGTCCGCAAGATGATCCTCAAAGATCACAAGCGTCCGGATGGAAGAGCGATCGAGCAGATCCGCCCTCTTGCAGCAGAAGTAGACCTGCTTCCGAGAGTACATGGTTCAGCGATGTTTACACGTGGACAGACACAGATCTGTACCGTAACTACACTTGCTCCGTTATCTGAGTCACAGAAGGTAGACGGACTTGATGAAGCAGAGACTTCCAAGAGATATATGCACCATTACAACTTCCCGTCATACTCTGTAGGTGAGACAAGACCTTCCAGAGGACCGGGACGTCGTGAGATCGGACACGGAGCACTTGCTGAGAGAGCACTTGTACCGGTACTTCCTTCAGAAGAAGAATTTCCGTATGCGATCCGTACCGTATCTGAGACATTTGAATCCAACGGTTCTACTTCACAGGCCAGCGTTTGTGCATCTTCTATGTCACTTATGGCAGCAGGTGTACCGATCAAATCCCATGTTGCAGGTATTTCCTGTGGTCTGGTTACAGGAGAGACCGATGATGATTACCTGGTACTTACCGATATTCAGGGACTTGAAGATTTCTTCGGAGATATGGACTTTAAGGTAGCCGGTACAAAGAAAGGTATCACAGCGATCCAGATGGATATCAAGATCCACGGACTGACAAGACCGATCATCGAAGAAGCGATTGCCCGTACAAGACAGGCAAGACTTTACATCATGGATGAAGTCATGAGCAAAGCGATTGCTGAGCCGAGATCACAGGTTGGCAAGTACGCACCGAAGATCATTCAGATGAGCATTGACCCATCCAAGATCGGTGATGTAGTCGGACAGAGAGGTAAGACGATCAACGCTATCATCGAGAAGACAGGTGTGAAGATCGACATTACAGATGACGGTAATGTATCCATCTGCGGAACCGATGCTGAGAATATGGAAAAAGCGAAGAGAATGATCGCGATCATCGTGACAGATCTGGAAGCAGGAATGGTTCTGGAAGGCGATGTTGTGAGCATTAAAGAATTCGGAGCTTTCGTAGAATTTGCTCCCGGAAAAGAAGGAATGGTTCACATTTCCAAGATCGCTAAGCAGAGAATCGACCATGTAGAAGATGTCCTCACACTTGGAGATCACGTAAAAGTGGTATGCCTTGGAAAGGATAAGATGGGACGCCTTAGCTTCAGTATCAAAGACGTAGCTGAATAAATATCATAGGGGTCGAAATACCTTTTGCCCCCTACATCATATAAATAGAACTCTTCAGAAATGGAGAGTTCTTTTTTTTGACATGTATACGCCAAAAACGTCCGGTGGACGTTATTAAGTGCATAAAATCGTTCCCGCTGCCATATATTTGGTTTAAAGAGGTGGACAAGATGAGAAGAGAAAGAAAGAATCAGATTTTCAGGGTGCTTGCGGAGCGTATCCGCGGAATTATTTTAAACGAAGGCATTGAATTTTCGCTGCTTCAGGAAATCAGACTGAGGGAGGCAAAACCACTTGCCATTTACCATAACGGAGAGGAAAAGCTTTTTAACCATATTGTGACGAGGGAAGAGCTTCGGGAAACGATGGAATACATAGCGAATTACTCGCTTTATGCCTATGAGGAAGAAATGAAGCAAGGCTTTTTGACGATAGACGGAGGACATCGTGTGGGAATATCGGGTAAAATCATCCCTGACGGAGGCCATGTGAGAAATTTTCAGTACATTTCTTCGATAAATATTCGAATCTGCCATGAAATCAAAGGATGTGCCGACAGGGTATTTCCGGCAGTGCTGGATCATGAAAAACTATGCCATACGTTGATCATTTCCCCACCGGGAAGAGGCAAAACTACGCTGCTTCGAGATATGGTGCGGCAGATTTCAGATGGGAATGCATATATCAAGGGGAAAAATGTGGGAGTCGTCGATGAACGTTCAGAGATTGGCGGGTGCTATCAGGGAGTTCCGCAGAATCAAGTGGGAAAACGTACGGATATTCTTGACAATTGTCCGAAAGCGGAAGGAATGATGATGATGATCCGCTCGATGTCACCGCAGGTTCTGGCTGTGGATGAAATTGGAACCGAAAAAGATGTGGAGGCAGTTGCCTATGCCATGCGCTGCGGAGTCGTGCTGATGGCCACCGTTCATGGGACTTCTCTGGAAGAAATACGTGAAAAGCCCCTGATGAAACGTTTCTGGGAGGGACATGATTTCAAGCGTTACATCGTCATGAAAGAGAACGGAAAAACAGGAGAAATAGAGGGAATTTATGATGACAGGGGAGAGAGGGTATGCTGCTGAAATATGCAGGCTGCATCCTGATCGTGGCAGCTGCTTCGGGCTATGGATATTACAGGGGGATGGAATATAAAAGACAGGCCGGCGAAATGCGTTACCTGGTACAGCTGATTCGGGAAATCAGTGGGGAAATTGCATACTCCAAAGCGCCGCTCGCGGAAATATTCGGTCACATGGCAAAAAGAAGCCGGCCGCCTTATAACATCTGGCTTCATAACATGGCGGAAGTACTTAAGGAGAGGGGGACATCACAGTTTGCAAAACTGTGGAAAGAAAAGACTGGGGAACTGCTTAACGATCTGGGATTTGACGAAGAGGAAGAAGAGCTGCTTAAAGAACTTGGAGAAAGGATGGATCACCTGGATATCCGCATGCAGGAAGAGACACTTCGCAGATATGCAGGGGGACTTGAGGAAAGATGTGTAAGGAAGGAGAATGATCTTAGGGAAAAACAGCGCCTTTGCAGTCTTTTGGGAGCTGCAGCAGGTGTATTTCTTGCGATTCTTCTGCTCTAAGAAGAAGGAGGAATTCATGAGTGTTAATCTGATATTTAAAATAGCAGCTGTGGGGATTCTGGTGTCGGTCTTAAGCCAGGTGCTCAAACACAGCGGCAGAGAGGAGCAGGCATTTCTTACCAGCTTTGCAGGACTTCTTCTGGTATTGTTCTGGATTGTTCCATATGTATATGAACTCTTCGAGGATATCAAAAGACTGTTCGCACTTTAGATGCCGCTTGGTGAAAACATCTTAAGAGGGAGGAGATTGTATGAATATTGCGCAGATTGCGGGAATCGGAGTGGTAGGAACACTGCTTGCGCTGCAGTTCAAAAGCGGAAGATCGGAATACGGAACTTATCTGGGGATCGCTGTCAGCCTGCTCCTCCTTTTCGGCATGAGCGGGAAGCTTGGAGTGATCACGGAAACGCTGGACGTCATAGGGAGTTTTGCCAAAGTGGACGATACTTATATGAAGGCAATCCTGAAAATGCTGGGAGTTACTTATGTGGCTGAATTTGCTTCCGGAATCTGTAAGGATGCGGGATATCAGACAATTGCATCACAGATAGAAATCTTTGCAAAGCTGACAATCCTTGCACTCAGTATGCCGGTTCTGGAAGCACTTCTTTTTACAATCCGGGATTTCCTGAAATGAGGAGAAAGGAGAGGCATACGGCGGTACGAAGGAGATGGCTCCTGTGCTTTTTCATTTTGATCGCGGCGCTTTTGATGAAGACGACAGTGCTGGCAGAGGAGGAAAAGACACCTTCCGAAATCATCAAAGAAGCAGAGGAGAGTCTTCTTGAAGAGCTTGATACCGATGAAATTGATAAGGTCTTAAGCTCGATTTACCCAGGAAAAAGGGTGCGGTTCCAGGATGTGGTCACCGCGCTGATGGATGAAGAAGAAACCATTTCTCCAAAGCTTTTATCCGATTTTGTATTAGATGTTTTGTTCGGACTTATCAGAGATAACCGTCCGGCTATGATGAAGATTTTGCTGCTCGTGATCGTTTCTTCGGTCTTCACAAATTTTTCCAGTGTTTTTCAGAGCAGACAGATTGCCGACTGCGCATTTTATATTGTATATACACTGTTGATCACGATTTGTCTTGCCGGGTTTTCCGCTATGACGGATACGGTAGAAGAGGGACTTGAAAGTCTTCTTTTATTTATGAAAGTGCTGTCCCCGACCTATTTTCTCTGTATGGCGGTGGCAAAAGGAAGCATTTCTTCTCTGGCATTTTATCAATTGATCTTGATTTTAATCTATCTGGTAGAGCTTCTCGTTGTGCGGTTTGTGATTCCTCTTGTCCGGGTCTATCTCATGGTGCAGATTCTGAATTTTCTTTCGGGAGAAGAATATTTATCCAAAACCGGAGAACTTTTGGAGACTGTGATTTCCTGGGTGATGAAACTGATGCTGACTCTGGTGACGGGAGTCGGGGTGATTCAGGGAATTTTAAGCCCTGCGGTAGATCAGGTGAAGAGAAATACCTTAACGAAAGGAGCTCAGATGATTCCCGGAATCGGGGATGCGCTGGGGGGAATGACGGAAATCGTTCTTGGAACGGCAGTGCTTATCAAAAATGCAGTCGGAATGGCGGGAGCACTTCTCGCCGTCGGTATCTGCATTTTCCCGATTCTGAATATGGCGGTGGTAACGCTGATGTATAAACTTATTGCTGCGCTCATTCAGCCGATTTCTGATAGAAGGATTGTTGAGGCAGTCGCAAGCGTGGGAAATGCTTGCCAGATGCTGATGAAAGTTGTTTTTACAACGGCGGTATTATTTCTTATTACGATCGCCGTGGCGGCGGTATCGACCGGTTAGGGGGGAGATTTTCAGTGTTTTCATATTTGTATGAATGGATGAGCAACCTTGCATTTTACATGATCCTTGTAACTGCAATTTTACAGGTGATTCCTGATAAGAGCTATGAAAAATATATCCGTTTTTTCTGCGGACTGATTCTGGTGGTGCTGCTTATGACGCCGGTGATGAAGATTCTGGATGCGGGATTTACAGGAAGAATCCAATCCGCTGTGCGTATTTTTGATTCGAAGGAAATGGAAGATCTTCAGGAGGAGGCCAGAAGGATGGAGGAGTTTGCCAGTACATTTGCCGGAGGGGAAGAGGATGAAAAGGAAAGAGAATGAGTATCTGGAATTTATGAAAAAGTATTTTGGAAAAAAGGAGAGCTGGCTGATCCTTTTGCTCGTTGGAATTCTCTTGGTCGTTATCGCAATTCCGCTGCCTGAAAGTGATGACAGCACAAAGGAAGAGGAAACTTCCCTGCAAAGTACGGATGCCTCGGTCGATGAAGCCTATGTCTCGCGTCTGGAGAGAAGGCTCGAAGACGCACTTACGAAGGTGCAGGGAGTCGGAAAAGTGTCGGTGATGATTACCTTATCTGCTTCTTCTGAAAAAATCGTAGAAAAGGACAGAGAGATAAGCAGTGAATCTTCGGAATCAGGTGAGGCGGATTCTTCAAAAAGGAGCAGTTCATCGGAAAATTCTGTATATTCGGGAAGTGACGAGGTGCCTTATGTGACAAAAGAACTGAGCCCGGATATCGAAGGCGTTCTGGTGATCGCAGATGGGGGAGATAACGCGGTGGTGATCGAGAATATAACAGAGGCAGTCCAGGCATTATTTCCAGTAGACACGCATAAGATAAAAGTAATGAAGCGAAGTTAAATAAAAAGAGCAGGAGGAAGGAAAGTGAAAAAAATCTTCAAAAAAAATCAGATGATTATTGCGGCACTTGCGCTCATGATCGCGGTGGCAGGCTACCTGAACTACTCTGGAAAAATATTTGGCGGAAGTAAAAGCACCGAGGAAGCGGACAGTACGCTTGCAAGTCAGGAACTACTTGATATTTCTGATGAAGATGTATCGCAGACGGACGGAGAAATTGCGGATGCAGAGGTGGAAGGAACGCCGGGAGAAGCGGTTCTTACAAGCGGTACTGCAAGCAGTGTGGTAGCGCAGGCAAAAATCAGCCGTGAACAGGTGCGGGCAAAGAATAAAGAGACGCTGCAGGCAATCATCGATGACACCAACATAAGCGATGATCAGAAAGCAGATGCCATTGCCCAGATGGTACAGATGACAGAACTTTCGGAAAAAGAAGTGACCATCGAAACCCTGCTTGCAAGCAAAGGATTTAATGAAGTTGTGGTGAGTCTTACAGAGGATTCGGCGGATGTTGTTGTAGGAAGCAGTGAGCTTTCCGAAGCAAAGCGAGCTCAGATCGAAGATATTGTCACACGGAAAGCTGGAATTAATGCGGCAAATGTTGTGATTTCACCGATACATAGCGAAGAGGAGTAAAGAACACAGGTATGAACTGCTTTGAAAAACATGTAACAGGGGATTGATATTCCGGTCATATCTGTGGTAGACTATTTTAATGGCGCTACAAGTAAAAAACGAATAAGTATTAAGAATAAAACCTATAATATAAGAAAACAGGAGTACACCATGGCAGATTTTACGAATGAAATAAAGAAAAGAAGAACATTTGCGATCATATCCCACCCGGATGCCGGAAAGACGACACTTACGGAGAAGTTCCTTCTCTACGGCGGAGCTATCAATCAGGCAGGTTCCGTAAAAGGAAAGGCGACGGCGAAGCATGCGGTTTCCGACTGGATGGAGATCGAGAAGGAAAGAGGTATTTCCGTTACTTCATCCGTGCTTCAGTTTGAATACGGCGGATATTGTATCAATATTCTGGATACACCGGGACATCAGGATTTCTCGGAAGATACGTACCGTACACTTATGGCTGCGGATTCCGCTGTTATGGTGATCGACGGTTCTAAAGGTGTCGAGGCGCAGACGAGAAAATTATTTAAAGTCTGTGTGATGCGGCACATTCCGATCTTTACATTTATCAATAAGATGGACCGTGAAGCGATGGATACCTTCGAACTTCTGGATGACATAGAGAAAGAGCTAGGAATCGCGACCTGCCCGATCAACTGGCCGATCGGTTCCGGAAAGGAATTCAGAGGGGTATTCGACCGCGATACCAGAGAACTTGAAATTTTCTCCGATACCAAGAAGGGAACTTCCGTAGGAGAAGTAAGGAAAGCACCGATCGACAGCGATGAGGCACGGCAAATCGTTACCGAAGATCAGTACGCGCAGTTGGAAGAAGAGATTGAGCTCCTTGACGGAGCAAGTGCAGAATTTGATCAGGAACTGGTCAGCAAAGGCGAACTTTCACCGGTATTTTTCGGTTCTGCGCTCACGAACTTCGGTGTGGAGACATTTCTTCAGCATTTCCTTAAGATGACTACATCTCCGCTTCCGAGAAAGTCAGATAAGGGAATCATCGACCCGATGACGGAGAAGGAATTTTCTGCATTTGTATTTAAAATCCAGGCAAATATGAATAAGGCACACCGGGACAGAATTGCATTCATGCGAATCTGCTCCGGTGAGTTTGATGCGGGTATGGATGTGTACCATATTCAAGGCGGCAAGAAGGTCCGCCTCTCCCAGCCGCAGCAGCTGATGGCAAGTGAGAGAAAGATGATCGATAAGGCATACGGCGGTGACATCATCGGAGTCTTCGATCCGGGCATTTTCTCAATCGGTGATACCCTGACCAATTCTCCGGAAAAGTTTGCTTACGAAGGAATCCCGACCTTTGCACCGGAGCATTTTGCAAGAGTGCGTCAGGTGGATACCATGAAGAGAAAGCAGTTCATTAAGGGAATCAACCAGATAGCCCAGGAAGGTGCGATCCAGATTTTCCAGGAATTTAATACCGGTATGGAAGAAATCATCGTCGGAGTAGTCGGTGTTCTTCAGTTTGATGTGCTCAAATACCGCCTGGAAAATGAATATAACGTTGAGATCCGCATGGACACCCTTCCGTATGAGCATATCCGCTGGATTGAAAATGAAGAAATCGATATGGACAAGCTTGTGGGAACCTCTGATATGAAGAAGATCAAGGATCTGAAAGATCGTCCATTGCTCCTTTTTGTAAACAGTTGGAGTATCCGGATGGTACTTGAGAGAAATGAAGGTCTTCGGTTATCCGAGTTCGGACGTTCTTAATCTGCCTCATAAATTTCCTTTGCATCACATGGAAAATGTGTTATAGTAAGGAGAGAGTATTTCGTTAAAATATGCGGAGAATGGCAGATAAAAGGCAAGAGGAAAAGTTAAAGGAGGCTTATTATGAATAAAGAAGAAAGAAACACATATACAATTGAAACAGACGAGAATCTCGGCGTTGTACAGATAGCGGATGAAGTCGTAGCGATCATAGCAGGCCTTGCAGCTATGGAGGTAGAAGGAGTTTCTTCCATGGCAGGTAATGCGACAAGAGAGCTGATCGAGAAGCTTGGCATGAAGAGCCTTTCCAAGGGTGTGAAGGTAGATGTGATCGAGGGAATCGTCACGGTATCTCTGGCACTGAACCTGAAATATGGAAGAAATATCAAAGACACTACCATGAAGGTACAGGAGAAAGTGAAGTCTGCGATCGAGAATATGACCGGGCTTACCGTAGCGGATGTGAATATCCGTGTGGCAGGCGTGGATATGCCGGAAGAAGAATAATTGGAGAGAGACGATGGGAAGAAGCGAACTGAGAGAACATATTTTCAAAATGATTTTCGGACTCGGGTTTACGGAGAATGAGAATCCGGATGAGCAGCTCGAACTGTATCTTGACCAGCTGGAAGAAGAGGTCAGCGAGAAAGATAGAAACTACATGCTTGGGAAAGCGAAAGCTGTGGCAGAAAAGGTCCGTGAGATTGATGATCTGATCAATGGAAATACGACAGGATGGAAGACTACGCGTATGAATAAAGTAGATCTTTCTATTTTAAGACTTGCTGTTTATGAGATGAAATATGATGACGATGTGCCGGTAAAGGTTGCGATCAATGAAGCCGTGGAACTTGCAAAGAGATTTTCAGGCGATGAAGGCCCGGCATTTATTAACGGAGTTCTGGGAAGACTTGCTTAGGTCTCCCGGAATTTTGCGGCAGGAGAGCCAATGCAGAACGTATATACAGTAAAGCAGGTCAATGCGTATATCAGGAACATGTTTGCGCAGGACTTTATGCTGAATCGAATTTATGTAAAAGGTGAAGTGTCGAATGTTAAATATCACACTTCGAGACATATATATTTTTCCTTAAAAGATGAGTCCGGGACGATTGCCTGTGTCATGTTTGCCGGGCAGCGTGGCGGACTTTCTTTTCGTATGCGGGAAGGACAGCAGATCGTTGTATTTGGAAGCATCAGTGTCTATGAGAGAGACGGCAAGTACCAGCTCTATGCGAAGGAAATCCGCCTCGACGGAGAGGGACTCCTCTATGAGAGGTTCATGGCGCTTAAGAAGGAACTGGAAGAGATGGGAATGTTTTCCCCTGAATACAAGCAGCCGATTCCGGCCTTTGTCAAAAAGCTGGGAGTCGTGACAGCACCCACAGGAGCTGCTATCCGGGATATCATTAACATTACAAAGAGGCGCAACCCTTATGTTCAGGTCATTCTGTACCCTGCGCTGGTGCAGGGAGACGGGGCGGCCGAAAGTATCGTAAAGGGAATCCGGATGCTTGAAGAAGCGGATGTGGACGTGATGATCGTCGGCAGAGGCGGCGGATCAATGGAAGATCTGTGGGCATTTAACGAAGAAATCGTGGCAAGGGCAGTTTTTGAATGTCAGATTCCGATCATTTCCGCAGTGGGACATGAGACGGACACTACGATCATTGATTATGTGGCAGATCTTAGGGCACCGACGCCATCCGCGGCAGCAGAACTGGCGGTCTGTGAGATCCGGGCGCTGGATGACACGATGGACGACTACCTAAGAAGGATGAGAAAAAGCCTTGAACAGATGATTGTTTTGAAATATGCCAGACTGGAATATTATAAGACAAAGCTTGCATACTTAAGCCCGCAGAGTAAGATCCGCGATTACAGGCAGCAGCTTTCGAATTATGAGGAAAGAATACCGGAAGCGCTTATGGGAAAGATTGGTTCCTGCAAAGACGAGCAGTCTGATTACGAGGAACGCATTCGGGCTTCCATGATAAATAAAATCAAAGAAGCAAGACAGAATCTGGCCCTTCGAATCGAAAGAATGAAAGGCGCATCGCCGCTTGGCAGGCTGAATCAGGGATTTTCTTATGTCCAGAATGAAGAAGGGCATACCGTTAAAAGTACGGACGATGTAAAGAAGGATGACATGCTTAAGATTTATGTGACCGACGGTACCATTTGCGCGAAAGTCACCCAGACCCGGAAGGAGAGATAGAGATGGCAGATAAAAAAGAACAGGAAATTTTGACGGAAGAAGAACGAACAGAAGGAGAAGAGACTCTGGAGGAACTCTTTGCAAAGCTTGATGAAGTGACTGGAAAACTGGAAAGCGGTGAAGCCACTCTGGAAGAATCTTTCCGTTTATATCAGAATGGCATGGAAATGCTGAAAAAATGTAATGATAAAATAGATAAAGTAGAAAAACAAGTCCTGATTTTAGAGGAGAATGGAGAAACTCATGAATTTTAGCGAGGAAATGAAACAGAAAGTCAGTGAAATAGAGGCGGTTCTGGAGAAATATCTTCCTGCTGCCGAAGGATATCAGAGACAAATTATGGAAGCAATGGCATACAGCGTGACCGCAGGGGGAAAGCGCCTTCGCCCGATGCTGATGCAGGAGACATACCGCCTCTTTGGAGGAGAAGGGGAAGTGATCGAACCGTTTATGGCGGCTTTGGAGATGATCCATACCTATTCACTGGTACACGATGATCTTCCGGCGATGGATAATGATGAATACCGCCGCGGACGTAAGACGACGCATGTGGTATACGGTGAAGCAATGGGAATCCTTGCGGGGGATGCGCTTCTTAACTATGCCTTTGAGACAGCTGTGAAAGCGTTTGAGATCGCGCCGGATAAAAGCCTTCTGATCGGAAAGGCACTGAAGATTCTTGCAGAGAAAGCGGGAATCTACGGTATGATCGGAGGACAGGTCGTGGATGTGGCATCCTGCGGAAAAGGTCTGGATGAAGATATGCTGAACTTCATCTATGAACTGAAGACAGGAGCACTTATTGAGAGCGCTATGATGATCGGCGCAGTTCTTGCCGGAGCAGGCGAAGAACAGGTGAAGACGGTAGAGAAGATTGCGTCTGACATCGGAATCGCATTCCAGATCCAGGATGATATTCTGGATGTGACGAGTACAACCGAAGAACTCGGTAAGCCGATACGAAGTGATGAAAAGAATGAAAAAACCACATATGTAACACTCAAGGGTCTGGATGTGGCAGCGAAAGAAGTGGAAAGAATTTCGGAGGAAGCGGTAGAACTTCTGGAAGCACTTAAGGAGGAAAATCCATTTCTCACCTGCCTGATCAAGGAGCTGGTACATAGGAGAAAATAATGGGGTGTTGGTATGTATCTGGAACAGATTCAGAAAGCAAATGATATTAAAAAATTTACGGATGATCAGCTGGATGAGCTGGCACTTGAAATCAGAGAATTCCTTGTAGAAAAAATCAGCCGGACGGGGGGACATCTGGCATCGAATCTGGGTGTTGTGGAGCTTACCATGGCCATGCACCTGAATTTCGATCTTCCGGAGGATAAAATGATCTGGGATGTGGGACACCAGTCATATACCCATAAGATCCTGACCGGACGGAAAGACGGATTTGATGAACTGAGAAAATACGGCGGTATGAGCGGATTCCCGAAGAGAAAGGAAAGTGACTGCGATGCCTTCGATACAGGACACAGTTCCACTTCTATTTCAGCGGGGCTTGGCTACGTACGTGCGCGTGACATCCTTAAGGAAGAGTATCATGTGATTTCTGTCATTGGGGACGGTTCCCTGACCGGCGGGATGGCATATGAAGCACTGAATAATGCTGCAACGCTGAAAACCAATTTTATTATCGTATTAAATGACAATAATATGTCGATTTCGCCAAATGTAGGCGGAATGTCCCAGTACCTGGACGGTCTTCGCACCGCAGAGGCATATACGGATCTGAAGAATGCGGTGGAGACGGTTGTGGGAAGCATCCCGCTTGGAGGAGAGCAGATCGTAAAGCATATGAAAAAGACGAAGAGCAGTATCAAGCAGCTGCTCGTGCCGGGCATGTTCTTCGAAGATATGGGAATCAAATATTTAGGTCCGGTTGACGGACATAATTTAAAAGTACTTGGAAGAGCATTTAATGAAGCAAAAAGGGTCAAAGGCCCGGTACTTCTTCATGTTCTTACAAGAAAAGGAAAAGGATACTCTCCGGCAGAACAGAATCCATCCAGATTTCATGGGACAGGCCCGTTCGATATTCTGACAGGAGAACCGCTTGGAAAGAGCGGAAAGGATTCTTATACAGATGTATTTTCCAAGGTCATGATCGATCTTGGAAAGAAGGATAAAAAGCTTACGGCCATCACCGCTGCGATGGAAGACGGAACGGGACTTGCAGGGTTTCATAAGCATTTCCCGGAGAGATTCTTTGATGTGGGAATTGCGGAAGGACACGGAGTAACCTTTGCGGCAGGACTTGCCGCGGCGGGAATGCACCCGGTATTTGCTGTATATTCTTCTTTTCTCCAAAGAGGATTTGACCAGATCATCCATGATGTCTGTCTGCAGAAGCTTCCGGTCGTATTTGCAATCGACCGCGCGGGACTTGTCGGAAGCGACGGAGAGACGCATCAGGGTGTGTTTGATCTTTCGTATCTTTCTATGATACCGAATATGACGGTGATGTCACCGAAGAATAAATGGGAACTGGCAGATATGCTGCGGTTTGCCGTAAGGCTCGGTTCTCCGGCAGCCGTGCGCTATCCGAGAGGAACAGCCTATGACGGATACAAAGAGTACCGAAGCCCTATCGTTTACGGAAAGAGCGAAGCCATTTTTGAAGAAGACGGTATCGCGATCTTAAGCGTAGGGCACATGTTCGAAAGTGCGGTCAAAGTAAGAGAAATTCTTAAAGAAACAGGATATAATTGTACTCTGGTAAATGCCAGATTTGTGAAACCGATCGATGAGGAGATGATTCTTGCGCTTGCAAAAGAGCATGAAATGATCGTCACTATCGAGGAAAATGTCAAAAACGGCGGATACGGAGAGAAGGTAATGGAATTTGTCTCCCGCAAAGGGCTGAACATAAAGGTGCTGATCCTGGCACTTCCGGATGATTATATCGAACATGGAAGCGTAGACGTGCTTCGCCGTGAAGTCATGCTGGATGAAGATTCCATGGCAAAACGGATTGTGACAGAATATATTGGACAGAAAGGGAAATAAGCATGAAAGAACGGTTGGATGTGTTACTGGTAAAACGGAACCTGGCATCCTCAAGAGAGAAGGCAAAAGCGATCATCATGTCCGGAAATGTTTTTGTGGACGGACAGCGGGAAGATAAGGCAGGAACGACTTTCCCGGAAGAAGTATCGATTGAGATCAAGGGCCACACGATGCCTTATGTGAGCAGAGGCGGTCTGAAGCTGGAAAAAGCCATGAAGAATTTTGACGTTTCCATGCAAGATAAAGTATGCACCGATGTAGGTTCGTCCACAGGCGGATTTACAGACTGCATGCTTCAGAACGGTGCAAGAAAGGTATTTGCCATCGATGTGGGAAGAGGGCAGCTTGACTGGAAACTCAGACAGGATGAGCGAGTCGTGTGCATGGAAAAGACGAACATCCGCTATGTCGTACCGGAGGATTTAGGTGAGCCCATCGATTTTTCGTCTATCGATGTTTCATTTATTTCCCTTACGAAGGTGCTGCTTCCAATCAGAAATTATCTGAAAGAAGACGGAGAAATCGTTGCACTCATCAAGCCGCAGTTCGAGGCGGGGCGTGAAAAAGTAGGGAAAAAAGGCGTGGTAAGAGAGAAAAGTACCCACGTGGAAGTGATTGAAAAGGTGACCGAATACGCAGTTTCCATCGGATTTATGGTGAAGGCGCTTGAATTTTCCCCGATCAAAGGACCGGAAGGAAATATTGAATATCTGGTTCATCTTCAGAAATGCCCGGAAGAAGAGGCAAAAATAGCGGACACGGTGGACATTCACAAAGTGACGGATGCCGCTTTTGAAACGCTTTCATAGCGGAAAGCAGAGGATGAAATGGATAGATTTTATATCATAACAAATCATATAAAAGATGAAGATAATAAAATAACGACCAGGATTAAAGATTGCATTGAATCTTATGGCAAAACCTGCATTCTAAGCAAAAAGGATGCGAACGATCAGGTCATTCTAAGCACGATTCCGCAGAATATCGATTGTGCGTTGGTGGTAGGAGGAGACGGAACCTTTATTCAGGCCTCCAGAACGCTGTTTGGACGAGAGATTCCGATGCTGGGAATCAATATGGGAACGCTGGGATATCTGACGGAGGTGGAGGTACAGAATGTGGAGCATGCGATCGGGCAGCTCATAGAAGGAAACTATTCCATCGAGAACCGGATGATGCTCTACGGCTCCGGACCGGATCAGATGCGGGATGTGGCGCTCAATGATATTGTGGTGTCGCGAAGCGGGATTATGAAGATCATTCAGATCAATCTTTACGTCAACGGAGAATTTTTAAATTCCTATAAAGCGGACGGTATCATCATTTCCACACCTACCGGATCGACGGCCTATAACTTATCGGCAGGCGGTCCAATCGTGGAACCGAGAGCGTCTCTTATTGTGGTGACGCCGATCTGTTCTCATGGACTTAACTCCCGAAGCATCGTATTTTCCGGAGAGGATGAGATCGTGATTGAAATCGGTGCGCACAGAGAAGGCCAATGCGAAGAAGCGGCCATCAGTTTTGACGGAGCAGATATGATCCCGCTTCGCACCGGAGACCGGGTGCGGATTAAGAGAGCGTGGGAGACTGCAAAGATCGTGAAATTAAGTAAAATCAGTTTTCTGGAAACTCTTCGCGGTAAGATGAATGGGAATTGAGTCTATATCGATAAATGGAAAGGAACGAAGGTATGAAAGTAAACCGACATGCAAAAATTGTAGAACTAATCAATAAATACCAGATAGAAACGCAGGAAGAGCTGGCAGAGCGGCTTCAGCAGGTTGGTTTCCGTGTGACTCAGGCGACGGTTTCAAGAGATATCCGCGATCTGAAGCTGACAAAGGTACCCGCAGAAAATGGAAAACAGAAATATGCGGTACTTGAAAATGGAAGCGGTGAGATGGGAGAAAAATATATTCGTATTTTGAGAGACGGTTTCGTTTCCATGGATATGGCACAGAACATTCTGGTCATCAAGACCGTTTCCGGGATGGCAATGGCTGTGGCTGCCGCACTGGATGCCATGAAATGGACAGAACTGGTCGGATGCATTGCGGGGGATGATACGGTGATGTGTGCAGTAAGAACGGTAGACGATACCATTCTTTTGATGGAAAAAATCAAAAAACTGCTCGTTAAGTAGAAGGTACAGTAATTGCTGTGTATAAAAAACAGGAGGGAACATGTTACAGAATTTACATGTGAAGAATCTTGCCCTTATTGATGAGGCAGAGGTAGATTTCTCAGAAGGTCTGAATATACTGACCGGAGAGACGGGAGCGGGAAAATCAATCGTACTTGGAAGCGTAAGCCTGGCGCTTGGAGGAAGATATTCTTCCGATATGCTTCGAAAAGGAACGGAATCGGGGCTTGTAGAACTGACATTTTCTGTGAACAGCTCTGAGACACTTCGAAAGCTGCGAGAACTTGAGATAGAGCCGGATGACGGTCAGGTGATCATCAGCCGGAAACTGACAGGATCCCGGAGCGTCAGCAGGATCAACGGGGAGACAGTAACGGTCACAAAGCTGAAGGAAGCGGCGTCTGCTCTTATAGATATTCATGGACAGCACGAGCATCAGTCGCTGATCTATAAGAAAAATCACCTTGCCATTCTGGATGCATTTGCGAAGGATGCAGGAAAATTAAAAAAAGAGGTTCATGATGCATATCATGTATATCGTAAGCTGAAAAAGGAGCTTCAGGAAGCAAATACAGATGAGGCTCAGCGGCTGAAAGAGCTTTCATTCCTTGAGTTTGAAATCGAGGAGATCAAAAATGCAGCTCTTTCTGAGGAGGAAGATCAGGAAATCGAAGAGACCTACCGGAAAATGTTATCCGGAAAGCGGATTGCAGAGAATCTGGAAGAAGCCTATGCTTATCTATCAGGAGAGAACCAGGAAACGGCAAGTGAACTTCTTGGACGGGCTGTGCGCGAAATTGCGGAAGCTGCGGGGTATGACGAGCATGCCAAGGAGCTGTACGGACAGATTCTGGAAGTAGAAAGTCTTCTGGATGATTTCGGAAGAGAACTCAGGGAATATACCGATTCCCTCTCATTCTCACCGGAAGCCTTTTATGAAGTGGAAACCAGACTGAACGAGATTAATCATTTGAAATCGAAATACGGAAACACCGTCACGAAGATCCACGAATATTTGGAAAAGCAGGAACAGAGACTTAGGATTCTTACAGATTATGACAATTATCTGGAAACACTGAAGAAAAAGGTAAGTAAAGCCGAAGAAGAACTGAAAGCACTCTGCGAAAAGTTGAGTGATGTCAGGAAAAAAGAAGCTCTTCGTCTGCAGAAACAGATCAGGGAAGGCCTTCTGGATCTGAATTTTCTCGATGTGCAGTTTGAGATTCATTTTGAAAAGACTAAGGAATATCAGGCAGATGGAACGGATGATGTGGAATTTATGATTTCCATGAATCCGGGACAGCCGAAAAAACCGCTCGCCGAAGTGGCATCAGGAGGAGAACTTTCCCGAATCATGCTTGCGATCAAATCAGTTCTTGCGGACAAAGATGAGATCGAGACTCTGATCTTCGATGAGATCGACGTGGGAATCAGCGGGCGCACCGCCCAGAAAGTATCTGAAAAAATGGGTGTGATCGGCAGGAAGCATCAGGTCATCTGCATCACACATCTGGCACAGATCGCCGCCATGGCAGATGCACACTATGCAATCGAAAAAAATGTGGAAAATAATGTGACAAAAACCAGAATTTTCCGATTGAGCGAGAAAGAATCCATAAACGAACTGGCTCGTATTCTCGGCGGAGCAAAGATTACAGACGCCGTGTTAAAAAATGCCGAAGAGATGAAAAATCTGGCATCCGGTTTAAAATAGCATATTATTCACATACTAAAAGCAGGAAATTAAGTTTCCTGCTTTTTTTACGGCAAAATACGAAAGATAAAAAAGCAGGGGAAAGGGGAAAAATATGGAGGTCAGATGGTATCGAAGAATGCTGATCATTTTACTGGTGTTTGCGGTGACAGTAGGCGGCAGTTACTGCTTTTTGGAACTTAGAAAAGAGGAATTGAAAAAAGAGGTAAACGCAGATGCGGGGGATGCAAATCTTCTGATTCCCGGCGGCATGCCTGTGGGGATCTATATGGAGACGGACGGTGTGATGGTGCTGGGAACCGATGAAATCAAAAGCAAGGATGGAAGTATGGTTTCGCCTGCAAAACATCTGGTAAAAAATGGAGATTACATCGTTGGAATCGATGAAAACGAGATAGACAACAAAAGTGAACTTGTCGAAGTTTTGCGGAAAATATCGAAAAATACCGTTATTCTGCATCTGCGTCGAAATATGGAGTATATTGATATAAAGCTTCATCCTGTAAAGGACGAAGACGGAGAGTATAAACTGGGAATCTGGGTGCGGGATAATGTACAGGGAATCGGAACTATCACATTTTTAAATGCAAACAGCGAATTCGGAGCCCTGGGACACGGGATCCACGATGTAGATACCAGTGATCTGATGGAAATATCAGAAGGCACCCTTTATGAAACCAGTATACAGAATATTAAAAAGGGGCAGAGCGGCAGCCCGGGAGGTATGGAAGGAGTCATTGTATATAATCATTACAATGTGCTTGGAGATATTACAAAAAACACGGAGACCGGAATTTACGGAACAATCGACCGTGTAGATAAAGTATTTCAGAATCAGGAAGCGTATCCGGCAGCATCGATTGACGAGATTAAGAACGGAAAGGCATATATCCGCTGCGCTGTGAGCGGCGAGACCGAGGATTATGAGATTCAGATTACAAATATCGACCCAAATCCGCGTGAAATTAATAAAGGAATCGAAATCCGGGTAACTGATGAAAAACTTCTGGAAATAACAGGCGGAATTGTTCAGGGAATGAGCGGAAGTCCTATTTTGCAGGACGGCAAAATAGTAGGTGCAGTCACGCATGTGTTTGTACAGGATTCGACAAAAGGTTACGGAATATTTATTGATAATATGCTGGAAAACCTTGAATCTTAGTGTAAAAATCGAAAAATGTCTTATTTATACGACTTTATTTTCTTGTATCCGTCAAATCCGGAAGCATATAATGTAGCCCGTGACAGTTGAAATCTGCTGTCAAAATGAAGGAGGGTATCACTTTATGGAAATGCTTAATGTTGCGATTGCTGACGATAATGAACGAATGCTGGATTTATTAAGTGAAATTATCGAAAGTGATAAGGAATTGAATCTTGTTGGAAAGGCTAATAATGGGGAGGACATGTATCATATCATAAGGGAACAAGAACCGGACGTGGTACTTCTGGACCTGATCATGCCGAAAATGGACGGCATCAGTGTAATGGAACTTATAAGCAGTGACAAAACGATTAGAAAGAAGCCGGATTTTATCGTGGTCACCGCGATAGCCCAGGAGCGTATCACAGAGGATGCTTTCGAAAAAGGAGCGTCCTATTATATCCTCAAGCCCTTCAATAATGAGACAGTAATCCAAAGGATAAAAAGTACGGGACGAAGTACAAGGACAACGATCCGGCAGGAAACGCAAGAGGTAAGGAACGAACCGGTACTTGAGGACGATCTGGAAACGCAGGTGACAGAGCTGCTGCATGAAATCGGAATTCCTGCACACATCAAAGGGTATCATTACCTGCGGGATTCTATTTTAATGGCAGTGGAAGATATGGATATCCTGAATGCGATCACTAAAATTCTCTATCCGACGGTGGCTAAGAAACATCAGACCACTTCGAGCAGAGTCGAAAGAGCGATCCGTCATGCGATTGAAGTTGCATGGAGCAGAGGAAAGATCGATACACTGGAAAAACTGTTTGGATACACCGTAAGCAACGGAAAAGGCAAGCCCACAAATTCGGAATTTATTGCACTCGTTGCTGACACCATACGATTACGTTTAAAGCACAGATAACTCCTTTTCAAATCCACGGTTTTGCGGTATAATTAACACAAAGTCGTGAGAGAAAAAAGGAGAGTACATGATGAAAAAAATATTATTTATTGCTTCGGAAGCTGTACCATTTATTAAAACGGGAGGCCTCGCAGACGTTGTAGGATCACTTCCAAAATATTTTGATAAAAAGAAATACGATGTACGAGTGATCATTCCGAAGTATGTATGTATCGAAGAAGAATGGAAGAGCCGGATGGCATATAAGACACATTTCTATATGGATCTGAACTGGCGTCAGCAGTATGTAGGAATTCTGGAGATGGAGTACGAAGGGATTCCGTTCTATTTCATAGATAATGAATATTATTTTAACGGACCGAAGCCATACGGAGAGTATGTATATGATATTGAGAAATTTGCATTTTTCTCAAAAGCAGCACTCAGTGCTCTTCCTCATATAGATTTCCGTCCGGACATCATTCACTGCCACGACTGGCAGACAGGACTCGTTCCCGTATTCCTCGACAATTTCCGCTATGGCAATGAATACTATCAGGGAATCAAGACCGTATTTACCATTCACAATCTGAAATTCCAGGGAACATGGGATAAGAATACCGTACGAGATATTACCGGCCTTCCGGATTATTATTTCACAACGGACAAACTGGAAGCATATAGAGATGCAAATTTCCTCAAAGGCGGTATTGTTTACGCTGACCGCGTAACGACGGTGAGCAACACATATGCAGAAGAGATCAAGACACCGTTTTACGGAGAAAAGCTGAACGGACTTATGAATGCACGTGCGAACTGCCTTTCCGGTATTGTAAATGGTATTGATTACGACGATTTTGATCCTGAGAAAGATCCGTACATCACAAAGAATTATACGGTCGAAAACTTTAGAAAAGAGAAAGTAAAGAATAAAACTGCCCTTCAGGAAGAATTAGGTCTTGAGAAAGATCCGCGCAGGATGATGATCGGTATTGTATCAAGACTTACAGATCAGAAAGGCTTCGATCTGGTAAACTATGTGATGGATGAACTTTGCCAGGATCCGGTACAGATCGTAGTGCTCGGAACAGGAGAAGAGCGTTATGAGAACAGCTTCCGGCACTTTGCATGGAAGTATCCGGAGAAAGTGAGCGCACAGATTTATTATTCGGAACCGATGTCGCATAAGATCTACGCTTCCTGCGATGCGTTCCTCATGCCGTCACTTTTTGAACCATGCGGACTCAGCCAGCTTATGAGCCTTCGCTACGGTACCGTTCCGATCGTCCGTGAGACAGGCGGATTAAAGGACACCGTGGAACCGTACAATGAGTTTGAAAAAACAGGAACCGGATTCAGCTTCATGAACTATAATGCACATGAGATGCTGAGCATTATCCGTTACGCTGAAAGCGTCTATTATGATAAGAAACGTGACTGGAATAAGATCGTTGAGCGCGGAATGCAGAAAGATTTCTCATGGAGCAATTCGGCAAGATTATACGAAAACCTTTACGAAGGAATGTGATTAATTAAAAATAACCCTAGCGCAAGAGTCGGTTTTGAGTTATAATGGACGATGTATTGTTTAGAATAGGAGAGGTAGAATGAAAATCAAAGAACGTTTACAGGAAAATAAAGTACATATTTCATTTGAAGTCTTTCCGCCGAAAACCGACGCAGGCTTCGAATCCGTGGTGGGAGCAGTTGAGAAGATCGCAGCTCTTAAGCCATCCTACATCAGTGTAACCTACGGTGCAGGCGGCGGAACGAGTAAGAATACCGTGAAGATCGCATCCCATATTAAGAATGATTTAGGCGTGCCGTCACTTGCGCATCTTACCTGTGCTTCTTCTACGAAGGAAGAAGTGGCAGCAGTTATTTCACAGCTCAAAGAAGAGGGAATCGAGAATATCCTCGCACTTCGCGGTGATATTCCGAAAGATGCAAGTTTCCCGATCCCGGGACAGTATCACTATGCTTCAGAACTGATCCGTGATATCAAAGAACAGGGAGATTTCTGCATCGGAGCGGCTTGTTATCCGGAAGGACACGTAGAATCGGCGAACAAGGACGAAGACATCCGCCATCTGAAGGAGAAAGTGGATTGCGGAGTTGATTTCTTAACGACACAGATGTTTTTTGACAACAGTATTTTATATAATTTCCTTTACAAGATCCGTGAGAAGGGAATTACAGTACCGGTACTTCCGGGCATTATGCCGGTTACGAACGGAAAACAGATCGCGAGAATCTGTTCCCTTTCAGGAACCGTGCTTCCACAGAGATTTCTTTCCGTCGTAGACAAGTTTGGCGATAATCCGGCAGCGATGCAGCAGGCAGGAATTGCTTACGCAACCGACCAGATCATCGACCTGATCGCGAACGGAATTCAGAACATTCATATTTATTCGATGAACAAGCCGGAAGTAGCGGCAGCTATCATGGCAAATCTTTCAGAGATTATGAAGTAATCAAGTGATCAAGGACAAAGGAAGAACCGGACAGGAGCATATATGACTGACTTAAGGACGAAAGAAGCAGTTCGTTACCTTGGTTACGGAAAAAATGCGGTAGATGAGGGCACGCTTCGCATGATTTCAGATTCTTTTCGAGAATTGGAAAGCTGTGCGGCAGCGAAATCCATTTACCGCATTTTCGAATGTGACCATAAAGGGGAGAATGAACTTACAATAGGAAAAATGAATATTACGAGTAAAAGTCTCGGAAAGAATCTGAAAGGATGCGGAAGCGTTGTACTTCTTGGTGCAACACTTGGAACAGGGGTAGATCTTCTGATGAAGAGATGGTCTCTTACAGATATGGCGAAAGCGGTGGTGCTTCAGGCATGTGCGGCAGCTTATCTGGAAGAGTATTTGGATGATCTGCAGGAAGAGATCGGTGAAGAATTAAAGAAACAGGGCAAATGGCTTCGCCCGAGATTCAGCCCCGGTTACGGAGATTTCGACATTCATCATCAAAAGGACATTCTTCAGATGCTGGATACCGCGAAGAAGATCGGACTTACGATGACGGAAAGCTATATGCTGACACCTGTCAAATCGGTGACTGCCCTGATCGGCATCAGTGATTCGGATGAAAAGTGCCATATTAAGGGATGTGAATCCTGCACAAAGACAGATTGTATTTACAGAAGAAACTAAGGAGTAAAACGATGAGTATAATAGACAGACTGGGCCAAGAACTGCTCTTTTTTGACGGCGGAATGGGTACTCTTTTGCAGGAAAAAGGGCTTGCACCAGGAGAGCTGCCGGAGGTGTGGAACTTAAAGCACCCGGAAGCGGTAGAAGAAATTCACAAGGCATATTACGCAGCGGGCAGCGATATTGTGCTGACCAATACATTTGGAGCAAATGCCTGCAAATTCCATGATGATACCTACTCACTGGAAGAGACCATAAAAGCAGCAGTAGAAAATGCAAAAAGAGCACAGAAGGCCGGGGTGAATGATAACCGGGAAACCTACGTGGCTCTCGATATGGGACCTACAGGAAAGCTCTTAAAACCGATGGGGGATCTTGATTTTGAAGATGCTTATCAGGCATATGCCGAAGCTGCATCTCTCGGTGAGAAATACGGGGCAGATCTCATTCATATTGAGACGATGAGTGATACTTATGAAGTGAAAGCTGCCGTACTTGCAGCGAAGGAGAATACGAATCTTCCGGTATTTGCGACCATGATTTTTGACGAAAGAGGAAAACTTCTGACAGGTGGGGACGTTCCTTCTGTAGTGGCACTTCTGGAAGGTCTTCACGTAGATGCCATTGGTATGAACTGCGGACTTGGTCCGGTGCAGATGCTCCCGCTTCTTAAGGAACTGAGACGCTACACCTCCCTTCCGATCATCATGAAGCCGAATGCCGGTCTCCCGAAGCAGAAGAACGGAGAGACTTACTATGACGTAGACCCGGATGAATTTGCAATCACTATGAAAGAAATCGTGTCAGAAGGAGCCTGCGTCATCGGTGGATGCTGCGGCACCACACCGGAACACATCCGCAAAATGATAGAAGTCTGCAAGAATCAGGAGATCCTTCCGATTGAAGAAAAGAATGATACCATCGTCTCTTCCTACGGTAAAGCAGTGGTTTTAGGCGATATGCCGCTGATCATCGGAGAAAGAATCAATCCGACCGGAAAGAAACGTTTCAAGGAAGCCTTAAAAACACATGATATGGATTATATCCTGAAAGAAGCGCTCACGCAGCAGGAAAAAGGCGCGCACATCCTTGATGTCAACGTAGGACTTCCGGATATCGATGAAGTACAGATGATGAAAGATGTAGTGACTGAACTGCAGAGCGTGACAAGCCTTCCTCTTCAGATTGACACTGTCGATGCGGAAGCGATGGAAGCAGCCATGCGCATTTACAACGGAAAACCGATGCTGAACTCCGTAAGCGGAAAAAAAGAATCCATGGATGCCGTATTCCCTCTGATCCGGAAATACGGCGGTGTTGTGGTAGGACTTACCCTTGACGAACAGGGAATTCCATCCGACGCAGACGGACGAGTACGGATTGCAGGCAAGATTATCGAAGAAGCCGCTAAATACGGAATCAAACCGAAAGATATTGTGATCGATGTACTTACCATGACAATAAGTTCCGAAAAAGACGGCGCCAAAGTGACACTCGAAGCATTAAAGAAAGTACGTGAAATCTACGGAGTCCGCACCGTGCTGGGAGTTTCCAACATTTCCTTCGGACTTCCAAGAAGGCCGATAGTTAACAGCCAGTTCTACACCATGGCCATGCAGAACGGACTGACAGCCGGAATCATCAATCCATCATCCGAAGACATGATGAAATCCTATGACGCATTCCTTGCACTCATGGGATACGATGAAAACTGCAGCGCATATATCACAAAATACGCACAGCAGGCAGAAGCATCATCCCAGACGACACACGCCAATGCCGCTGCCCAGATGACCTTGAAATATGCAATCGAAAAAGGCCTTAAAGAAGAAGCCCATCAGCTCACCCGCGAACTGGTGAAAACAAATGACCCAATGGACATCATCCAGGGAGAACTCATCCCTGCACTTAACGTAGTAGGCGATGGATTCGAGAAAGGAACCATCTTCCTTCCACAGCTCCTTATGAGCGCGGACGCCGCCAAAATCGCATTTGCCGTCATAAAAGACGTATTTGCCGGCACAGGCACTGCCGAAGAAAAGAAAGATAAAATCATCCTCGCAACCGTAAAAGGCGACATCCACGATATCGGTAAAAATATCGTAAAAGTCCTCCTCGAAAACTACGGTTTCGAAGTCCTCGACCTCGGCAAAGATGTAGCACCCGAACTCATCGTAGAAAAAGCAATTGAAGAGAACGTAAAACTCGTCGGCTTAAGTGCCCTCATGACAACCACTGTGGTCAGCATGGAAGAGACCATCAGACAGCTCCGCGACCAAAAACCGGACTGCCTCGTCATGGTTGGAGGCGCCGTCCTCAACCAAGACTACGCCGACATGATCGGAGCCGACTTCTACGGAAAAGACGCAATGCAGTCCGTACACTATGCACAAAAAGTATTTGAAAAGGCAGAAAGCATGTGATATCATAAAAGTAGTATAGTAAGGGAGGCACGAATATGGCATTTTTCTCATCACTTATCGGCTACCTGATCAAGATGGCTATTATTGCAGTCTTCGCATTCCTCGGAATCCTGACCGGAAAGAAACTGCATGACAATAAAAAAGCCAAACAGGCCGCTGAAGAAAAATAATTGAAAATGAAAAGTAGAAAGAATTCCTCTGGTTGTATGACCAGAGGAATTTTTTTGATGTCAAGGGTGACCTATCCCCAGGCTCCCCTTGACAAACATAGCTCAATCGGTCCCGTCAGGGACCTTAATTGAGCCCCAGCAACTCCACCCCGTAAAACAAGCCATATCCCACAACCATAGCTCAATCGGTTCCGTCAGGAACCATAATTGAGCCTCAAAAGGAAATGCACAGCCCGAATCGAATATATAGGGTTCCCGGACCGTCAAAAAACGCCGGCACTTGATGGCAGAAGCCGCATGTGCGGCGCCCTGGCATCTTAGTACCGCTGCGTTTTTGTCCGAGCGGGAGCGAGTCCGGGAACCCTATATATTCGTAACTGTTCAGAGCCAACCTCGAAAACACTTCGTGTTTCCTCAGTGTGGCGTATCCGCCAAATAGATTTGTACAAAAAAGTGCTCACGAATGCAAGCATTCATCGCTCTTTTTTGACAAATCTGCTTGGCTCTGAACAG
>JAXFTO010000162.1:0-59088 GCA_034176745.1 Bariatricus sp.
AACGACAAGTTCAATGACAACCGATTTAGTATCTGCTATAATAATACTTGTCCAGAAGAAATGCAGAACAGTCTGAGGAATATGAGTTGCAGGACGTTTTGCATTTTGGATGAACAGGGGAATCCGGTCTTGAGCATGGCAGATGTGAGATGCTCGTGGGATAAGAATATAAGGAAGAAAGAAGGTGGAAATCATGCCAGGATAATTAGAAATAGATAATATGAAGTAAAAGTATTAATCTATAAAAAGCTCTATAAAATATCGATAATACGCACGAAAGTGAGTATTCTTTAATCAAGTTTTAATCAGCTCTATAATCAGAGCCTCAAAAATTTCTCATTAGTATATGAAATATGATTGAAAGGACAAAAGTTATGTCATTGACTTAATATCAATAACTCACTGCTATACCACAACCAGATTCATTCCTGCTATATTGCGATGAGCCGGGCATATTAAGCTGAAGAAATGCTTTGCTGCGGCTTAAGAAAGGAAGGTAAAAATCATGAAAAAAATGGTATCTTTAGTTACAACGCTCTTCTTATGTGCAAGTTCTACCTTACCGGTATTTGCAGCTACTCCGAAATTCAGTCTGAATATGCCGAAGATTCCTGAGATTCATGTGGAATTATCGGATAGTATGAAAGAAGCTGTAAATCAGGCTGTCAAGAAACAGATAGAGAAGATGATCCTGGATAAGCCACAAGTGACAGGAGCTTCTTATCGTCATAAAGGCACACTGTACGGAACCTATTCGTTTTTGAATATTGACTGGGAAGAGGTGGAAGGTGCGACTTCTTACAAGGTACAAGTTACGAAACCGGATGGTACTTCCAAAACTTATGAAACTTCCAAAACTTATCTTTCTGTAAAAGAAGGAAGTGATGATTTTATCACGGGGTGTCCGAAACAGAAAACTGAAAATGGTGTTGAGAGTGCAACGGTAAAAATCCGTGCGTACGGAGAAGATGAGACTTACAGTATGTGGTCCGAAGAAAAGAAGATTAACTGTAATGCGATTCATTAATAAAGACTCAGTAGATTTGTTTAAACAGTCATATTTTTACTTTTGATGACTGTGCATAAAGTGTTGAATTGCCTCTGTCCGGGGCTGTGTGTCATGAGTTTTAAGGTTGTTTGAGAGTTATGACGCACAGCCCTGTAAAAGCATTATAAAATCTGCTGTATGTTTTTTTTGATTTTTTCATTCAGTGCTGCATACTGGATCAGTTCATCTTCAGAGAAATCCGCATAACGGGCCTGGTCGTAATTGCACTGCGCGGCAGCAATCTCACCAAGAATCGGGGACGCGAGCGGAAGAAATATGATTTTTAACTGCTGGGTAGAGCGGATTTCTTCTGTTTTGATCAGATTTTTGAGAGAGAGCCTTTGGAGCAAAAGCGTCAGCGAACGGATTGTGATGCCTGCGAAATCAGCAATTTCCTGTCTTGTTCCGGTATGCCTCAGCTCACTTAAATACAAAAGAAGGCGTACTTCCTTCAAAGTAAGGTCATTTTTCTGTGCAATCGGCTCCAGATAATAATCCATCAGTTTGCGGTCACGATAATCATTCATCAAAATACCTTCTCCGGAGAGCAGTTCCTGATTGACACTGTTGCGCTCCTTACCAAGTTTTTTGGAATTTGCAAAGAAAGAAGGAGGAACGGCGCCGTCGCCGGCTGCATCTACGAGAAAACGATAGACCTGCAGACGGTTCTTTTCATAATCCTCTTCATTGAGGACATGCTTGTAAAAATTATTATAATACTCAAAGACCATGAGTTTCATTTTAATGGTCTTCGTGATGCTCGTTCCCTGACTTGCGAGGGAGCCTTTTGTTTTTACATAATAATAGATCGGAACCTGCAGTGCATAGAATACCTCTGCGTGGCGGATGTATTCCAGATTGAACATAAAGTCTTCGCACCAGCTGATCTTCGGATCCATACGAAGTTTATATTTTTCAACAATTTCACGTTTGTAGAGCTTGTTCCAGAGTACTCCGTAATAAAAGTCTGCTGGGTTTTGAAGCATGTGTGAGGCAAATTCTTCCTGGGTCAGAACACAATCATCTTCAATATCACCCTTATGGGCGACTCTCTTGCCAACAACACGGTAAAAATCGGAAATTACCATATCACAGTGGTAACGATTGGCCGTTTCTACGAATAATTGTGTGGCATTCGGCGTGATCCAGTCATCACTGTCAAGGAACTGAAGATATGTTCCACATGCAAGATCAAGGGCCATATTACGTGTTTCGGAGACACCGGTATTGGATTTGTGTATTACTCGGATTCTTGGATCATCTTTGGCATAACGATCGCAGATATCACCGGAAGAGTCGGCACTGCCGTCGTTCATGAGAAGAAGTTCGAAGTCTCGATATTCTTGATTTAAAATACTTTCAATGCATCTGGAAATCGTTTCTTCGGCGTTATAGACCGGAACGATAATACTCACGGTTGGATTCATCACTTACACTCCTTGCTTTTGTATAGATAGTTACATTTTAGCTTATTTATTCATAAAAATACAGTGGATAATAAAAATTCTCTGTTTTAAAATAATGGCATGGTTGCAGTGTGGGAAAAAATTACTTATAATAGTAGGGTATTTTTATAAAGCAGGCTGTATCTGTTAAGTGCCAGATGGTGTTTGTGTGGCTGGCACTTAACAGATGCAGCAATGCCAAAAAGGATTTCAGATTAATGGAAAATAGCAGAATAATTTGGAAAAATCAGAAAAAGCTGAGAACAGGATATACGACAGGAAGTGCGGCAGCGGCAGCGGCTAAGGCGGCAGCGTCAATGCTTCTTAACGGGCAGGAGGTTCCGGGTGTGAAGCTTATGACGCCTGCGGGAATTCCTCTTTTTCTGGAAATAGAGCAGATTGAAATGGAAAAGGACTCAGTAAGCTGTGCCGTAAGAAAAGAAAGTGGTGATGACCCGGATGTGACGAACGGGATTTTGATTTATGCAAAAGTGTCGAAGAATGATTCGAATGAAGTCACTTTGGATGGCGGCATAGGTGTGGGACGTGTTACCAGAAAAGGATTGGAACAGAAGATTGGTGAAGCGGCAATTAATAAGGTTCCAAGGCAGATGATATTAAGTGCTGTGAAAGAAGAGATTCATCTTGCAGGATATGTAGGAGGAATGGATATTGTGATTTCTATTCCTGAGGGGGAAGCTCTTGCGAAGAAGACTTTCAATCCGAGGCTTGGAATTTTCGGCGGGCTTTCTGTTCTTGGTACGACAGGAATTGTGGAACCTATGAGTGAGAAGGCGCTTACGGATACGATTTTCCTGGAGATGAAGATGCTTAGAGAACGCGGCAATTCGTTCTGTTATTTAGTACCGGGCAATTATGGAACTGATTTTTTACGGGAAAGTATGGGTTATGACGGAGATCTCGCGGTGAAATGCAGCAACTATATCGGAGATGCGCTGGATGATGCAGTCTGTCTTGAGATGGAAGGGATCTTACTTGTGGGGCATATCGGAAAGCTTGTCAAGCTTGCTGCAGGGGTGATGAATACCCATTCAAGGCAGGCGGATTGTCGGATGGAAGTTCTGGCATCCCATGCTGCCATGTGCGGGGCTTCGCGTGAAGAAATAGGACGCATTATGAACTGCATTACGACCTCGGAAGCCCTGGAGATTTTGAAACGTGCAGGAGTTCTGGAAAGTACGATGAGCAGCATTATGAAGAAGATTGAGTATCATATGACTCAAAGAACCGGCGGACATGTGAAAACGGCAGCCGTTATGTTTGAAAATGAGTATGGAATTCTGGGAAAGACCGGATTTGCAGATGAGATTTCTAATAAAATTAAAACATATGGAAGATACGAGGATTTAAATTGATGAAGGGTAGATTTTACGTAGTTGGCACAGGTCCGGGAGACCCGGAACTTTTGACGATGAAAGCGGTAAGAATCATTCGAGAATGTGACATCATAGCCATTCCGGTTTCGGGTGCGGACTTTGTCGGAACATGTTACGAAGAAGAGGGGGGGCTGATAGGAAAAGAAGAACTCCTGAGTCGTTGCACAGCATGGAACATTGTAAAGCAGGCGGTTCCGGAGGTAAAGAAGAAATCGAAACTCTACCTTGCCATGCCGATGATGAAGGAAAAAGAGGCGCTTAAGCAAATACATGATGAGGATGCGGATGCGTTGGAAGGATATTTGAAAGAGGGAAAGGATATTGCATTTATCACGCTTGGAGACCCTTCCGTGTATTCTACGGGAATGTATATGCATTGCAGATTGAAAGAACGGGGATATAAGACCATTCTGATCCCGGGAGTGCCATCATTTTGTGCGGCAGCGGCGTGTCTGGATACGGAGATTGCAAAAAATAAAGAAGAAATCCATATCATTCCCGCATCCTATGAAGTGGAAGAGGGACTTACACTTCCTGGGACAAAGATACTTATGAAGGCGGGAAAGAAGATGCCGCTGGTCAAAGAAGAAGTGAAAAGAAGGGGACTTGATATCTTGATGGTAGAAAACTGCGGCATGCCAGATGAAAGAGTCTATAAAGATGTAGATGAGATACCGGATGAGGCAAGTTATTATTCTCTTATTATCGTGAAGGAGGAGAAATAGATGATTAGGTTTGTTGGAGCGGGACCGGGAGCAGAGGACTTGATCACGGTACGTGGACAGAGTTTACTAAAGGAAGCTGATATCGTTGTGTATGCAGGTTCTCTTGTGAATCCGAAGCTGCTTGAGCTGTGTAAGGAAAGCTGCGAGATATTTAACAGTGCGTATATGACACTGGAAGAAGTGTTGGAGGTTCTGATCCGCGGGGAGCGAGAACGGAAGAAGGTAGTCAGACTCCATACTGGGGATCCTTGCCTTTATGGGGCAATCAAGGAACAGATGGACGGGCTTGATAAAGAAGGAATTTCTTATGAAATATGTCCGGGTGTCAGCTCTTTTTGCGGAGCAGCAGCAGCACTCAATGCAGAATATACACTTCCCGGGATTTCACAGTCAGTCGTGATTACCAGAATGGCCGGAAGAACACCGGTCCCGGAAAAGGAATCGATTCAAAGCTTTTCGGCGCATCAGGCGACGATGGTGATTTTTTTAAGTACAGGAATGCTGGAAGAACTTTCGAAAGAACTGATAGCAGGAGGATATCTGCCGGAAACCCCTGCGGCAATCGTGTATAAGGCAACCTGGCCGGAAGAGGAGGTACATCATTGTACGGTAGAGACTTTAAAAGAAACTGCCAATCTTAATGGCATTAAGAAGACTGCGCTGATTGTAGTTGGAGATATTCTTGACGGGGATTATCATCGTTCAGAATTATATAATCCGGCGTTTACGACAGAATTCAGACAGGGAAAGACGGATTAAGGAGCAAATATGGGAAAGATTTATGTAGTTGGAATCGGTCCGGGAGGAAATGACCAAATGACAATCCGGGCCGCAAGGGTTTTGGAAGAGTGTCAGGTAATCGTAGGATATACGGTGTATATTGATCTGGTGAAAGAGAAATATCTTGAGAAACGTCTGATCGCCACTCCTATGAAACAAGAGGTAAAGCGCTGCCGGATGGCTTTTGAGGAAGCAAAAGAGGGAGTAAGCGTTGCGGTCGTATGCAGCGGAGACGCAGGTATTTATGGAATGGCGGGGCTTATTTATGAGCTTTCAGTAGATTATCCGGGAATCGAGATCGAAGTGGTTCCGGGAATCACAGCGGCATCCGGCGGGGCGGCTGTCCTTGGAGCGCCACTAATGCATGATTTCGCAGTAATTAGTCTCAGTGATCTTCTGACACCATGGGAGAAGATTGAGAAACGTCTTCGCATGGCAGCGATGGCGGATTTTGTTATCTGTATTTATAACCCGTCAAGCAGAAAGAGAGCGGATTATCTGAAAAAGGCCTGCGAGTGTATGCTGGAATTCAAAGAGGCGGATACGGTTTGTGGAATTGTAAAAAATATCGGGCGCGAGGGAGAATTCATGCAGGTCATGAGCCTCAAGAAGCTGTCTGAAACCGATGTGGATATGTTTACAACGGTGTTTATTGGAAATGAACAGACGAAAAGGATTGGGGATAAAATGGTAACGCCAAGAGGATATAAGGATGTCTAACATGCGTAAAATATATTGTGTCGGGATAGGAACAGGAGATAAAAATCTTCTGACATATGAGGCCAGGGAGTGTATTGAGAACTGCGATATCCTGATCGGAGCGGCACGGATGACCTCGATGTTTGAGGATGGAAAACGTCCGGTATGGATAGAATACCGCCCGGATAAGATTAGGAATTTTATAAAAGAACACGAGGAATATATGAATATCGCGGTCCTGTTTTCCGGAGATACAGGATTCTACAGCGGAGCAAAGGCACTTGCAGGAATGCTGATGGACAGTGGGATGTCGGTGGAGATCCTGCCAGGTATTTCTTCCGTTGTTTATCTTGCAGCAAAGCTTCATACCAGCTGGGAGGATGCCTCTATTTTAAGTATCCACGGAAGAAATCAAAATTTCATTTCATCTGTTGTGAGAAACCGGAAGACATTTTTGATTTTGGGCAAAGATTCTGGTTCGCTGATTTATGAGAAGCTTGCTTATTACGACTTGAAAGATGTAATATGCTATATCGGCAATAATCTGTCTTATGCAGAAGAAGAGATTATTACAGCAAAAGGCAGTGAAGTAAAGCCTGAGGATTTTGATGCTCTGTCAGTAATACTCATTGAAAATCCGGAACCTGATGGAAGAGTCTGCGTCCATTTAAGAGATGAAGAATTGATACGCGGAAAAGTACCGATGACAAAGGAAGAAGTCAGAACGATCAGTATTGCAAAGCTGGAGCTTACGAAGGATGCAGTGCTTTATGATATCGGAGCCGGTACCGGTTCGGTTTCTGTGGAAGCAGCGCTTCAATCTCCGGAGATCCGGGTGTACGCTGTAGAGAAGAAACCGGAAGGAATTGATCTGATCCGTGAGAATAAGATAAAATTCAGGACCGATAATCTCGAAATCATTGAAGGGACGGCACCGGAAGTACTTGATAATCTGGAAATACCTACGCATGTGTTCATAGGCGGCAGTTCCGGAAATTTAAAAGAGATTTTAAAATGTGTCCGAAGGAAAAATCCGAATGTTCGAATTGTGATGAATGTAATTTCATTGGAAACGATAAAAGAAAGTATGGAAGCTCTGGAAGAAGGACTTTTAACAAATCCTGAAATTTTACAGATTTCGGCTTCCAGATCGCGGAAGCTTGGAGCGTATCATATGATGACCGGTATGAATCCGGTATACATTATTACAGATGGGAGTAAGTAGATTGCAAATGAAAATACCGGGAATCATGCTGACGGCTATGGCAAGTGGGAGTGGGAAAACAGCAGTTACCTGCGCATTGCTTGCAGCTTTGAAAAATAGAGGAAAATGTGTGGCGGCATGCAAATGCGGCCCGGACTATATCGACCCGATGTTCCACAGAAAAGTGATTGGGGTAGAATCGGAAAATCTGGATTTATTCTTCTGTAATGAAGTTCAGCTTCGCTCCTGTTTTCAGAAACATGCCACAGGAGCGGATATCGCTGTGATAGAAGGTGTTATGGGATATTACGATGGGATGGGAATGGAATCTGATAAGGCAAGTTCCTATGATATTGCCCGCACGCTTCAGGTTCCCTCTGTTCTGGTTTTTCCATGCAGGGGAATGGCATTATCGTCTCTTGCGGTGTTAAAAGGAATGCTGGAGTTCAGAAAAGACAGTAATATAAAAGGAATCATTTTCAATCGGATTTCTCCGTCCTTGTACCCGAAGATGAAAGCCCTTGTCGAACAGGGATTAAATGAAATGGGGCATGAAGTAAAGGTACTTGGATATGTGCCGGAGCATCCTGCATTTCAGATAGAGAGCAGGCATCTTGGGCTTACACTTCCGGAGGAGATAGAGGGGATTAAACGTCAGTTAGAAGAGGCAGCGCAGATCCTGGAACAAAGTGCGGATTTGGATGCTTTGGTTCAGCTGGCGGATTCTGATGTTAAAGCAGATTCGGAAAGAAAAGAAGAATCCGATCTAGTCTGTGATTTGAAATCCGATGTTGTGATAGCGGTTGCGAGGGATGCGGCTTTTGGCTTTTATTATAAAGAGAATCTGGAGCTGATAAAAGAATCTGGATGCAGGATTTTGTATTTCAGCCCATTAAACGATCATAGCATTCCGGAAGCGGCAGATGGAATTCTTCTTGGAGGAGGATATCCGGAAGCTTATGCAAAAACGCTTTCAGAGAATAGAGAAATGCTTGCCGACGTAAAGAAAAAACTGGATCGGGGAATGCCTTGTATTGCAGAGTGCGGAGGATTTATGTATCTGCTTAAGAACGTTCAGGGAATGGATGGAAAGTACTATCCGATGGCGGGGGTATTTCCGGGAAATGCTACGAAGCAGAACCGTCTGATACGTTTTGGGTATATGAATGTGAAGGCAAGAGAGAATGGTTTATATCTGAAAAAGGGAGAGACTATCCGCGGACATGAATTCCATTACTGGGAAGCCGATCAGGTTGGAACAGATTGTATTGTGACGAAACCTGACGGGAAAAGAAGTTGGGAAGAAATCTTTATGAAAGATAGTATTTTTGCCGGGTATCCGCATTTATACTGGTCATCCAGACCGGAATTTATCGAGAGATTTGTGGAAGAATGCAGAAGGAGGAAAACAGGATGCAAGAACTAGTCAGACAGGAAACGGAGCAGCTTGAAGAGATCAAAAAGCAGATCCTTCCTCTGGATGAAAGAAGTATGGAAGCGGCAAGAAAAAGATGGTTCACGGTAGCGAAGCCGCTTTTTAGTCTTGGAAAGTTAGAAGATGCAGTGATTCAGATGGCCGGTATCAGAAGAAATCCGGACTTTGAGCTTAAGAAAAAGGGATTGATCATCATGTGTGCCGACAACGGAGTTGTAGAAGAAGGAGTCACGCAGACGGGACAAAATGTCACGGCGGCAGTTGCCGATAATTTCACAAAAGGCATGAGTAGTGCATGCATTATGGCAAAGGAAGCGAATGTGGATGTGTTTCCAGTGGATATTGGAATGGTAACCGATGTTCCGTCTGTGACGAACATGCAGGATAAGGTGGCATATGGGACAGCCAATTTCGCGAAAGGTCCAGCCATGACAAGAGAACAGGTATGGCAGGCAATCCTGGTGGGAATACGCAAGGTGATAGAGAAGAAAAAAGAGGGATATGATCTTCTCGCAACCGGAGAGATGGGAATTGGGAATACAACTACCAGCAGCGCAGTTGCTGCGGTTCTTCTTCAGGAAAAAGTACCTGATGTGACAGGAAGAGGAGCAGGCCTTTCCAGCATTGGACTGCAAAATAAAATCCGGGTGATAGAAACGGCAATAAGTGATCTCAGACCGGATGAAAACGATGTGATCGATGTGCTTGCCAAAGTCGGTGGACTGGATATTGCCGGTCTTTGCGGTGTATTTCTTGGAGGAGGCATGTACAGGCTTCCGGTTGTGATCGATGGGTTTATTTCCGCTGCTGCGGCTCTTTGCGCAGTGCGCCTGGTGCCGGAAGTGTCAGGATATCTTCTTCCGTCCCATGTTTCGAAGGAGCCGGCAGGAAAGAAGATACTGGATGCACTTGGAAAATCTCCGTTTTTAACCTGTGATATGTGTTTAGGTGAGGGAAGCGGAGCAATCGCAGCGATACCCCTTATGGAAATGGGATATAAGGTTTATAAAGAAATGGGAACCTTTGGAGATATGGAGATTGAGCAATACCAGATTTTAAAGTAACAGTGTGGAGTGAAAATGATGAATTTGATACAGTCGATGATCATTGCATTTTCGATGTATTCTAAAATCCCCGTGCCGATGGTAGAGTGGAATGAGAAAAATATGAAGTATGCAATGTGTTTTTTTCCGTTGATCGGTGTTATAATCGGTGCGGCAGAATATTTTGTGGGAAAATTTCTTTGCCATATTTCTGTCGGAAAAGTTTTATTCGCGTCGGTGATGACGCTTCTTCCGGTTATTATTACAGGCGGAATCCATCTGGATGGGTTTATGGATACGATGGATGCGCTTGGTTCTTACGGGGATCAGAATAAAAAACTGGAAATACTGAAGGATTCCAACAGCGGTGCATTTGCGGTGCTTGGAATGGGATGCTATTTTGTATGGAGTATGGGAATCTGGTCCGAGGTGACACCTCAAATGTTAGGGGCGGTCTGCTTCATTTATGTGATTTCAAGAGCGCTAAGCGCTTATTCAGTTGTAACGTTTCAGTCGGCAAGAAAAAGCGGCCTTGCAAAGACATTTCAGGATGGTGCCGGGAAGAAGAGTGTGAGGATTACTTCGGTTTTATGGCTTTTGTCAGGAAGCGCTCTGATGATCTTGAAAAACCGTTACCTTGCGGGTGCATCTTTAATCTGTGCGGCTCTTTCTTTTGGGTATTACCGACACATCTGCCGAAAGGAATTTGGTGGCATCACAGGTGATCTTGCCGGATTCTTTCTTCAGGTCTGCGAGCTTTTGATGTTAACAGGAATGGTGGTGACAAGTGTATGGAAATAATACTGATCCGTCATTTTAAAACGAAAGGGAATTTTGAAAAGAGATATATAGGGAGAACAGACGAACCGATCTATCTTCCGGAGGTTCCATGTCAGCTTAAATTGGAGAAAAATGTGGAACAGGTCATCGTAAGCCCTATGATGAGATGCCGTCAGAGTGCAGAACTGCTTTTCCCTGGAAAAGCGCAGATCATCTGTGAAGAATTTAAGGAAACTGATTTTGGAGAATTTGAAGGGAAAAATTATCTGGAACTTACAGGTAATCCGAAGTATCAAAGGTGGATTGATTCGGGCGGAACATTACCATTTCCGGGCGGAGAGAGCAGGGAACAGTTCCGGATAAGATGTGTAAGCGGCTTTGAGAAAATCATGGACGAGCTCCTTAGAGAGAACTGCCATGTGGCGGCTTTTGTGGTTCATGGAGGAACGATCATGTCTCTCTTATCAGAGTTTGATCTTTTAAGCAGGGAATTCTATCATTGGAAGATTAAAAATGGTGAGGGATTTCAGACGAAGATTTGCGTGGAAGACTGGAAGGCCGGTAAAAAATATTTTACGGAGATTAAAAAACTATGAGGATTTTATGTGCCTGCGCGGCAGGGGTTGTTCTGGATGAGATGTTCGGAGATCCGGTATGGCTCTATCACCCGGTAAGAATCATTGGAAAATGGATTGAAATTTTAGAACTACTGCTTCGGAGAGTTCTTGGTAAAAGTGAAAAAGGACTGTTTCTTGCGGGAATCATTTTGTGGTTCGCTGTGGTTTTGGGATCAGCTGGCATTCCATTTCTTATTTTACATTATTTAAGACAGTGGAATTTTGGGGCTGCATTTTGTCTTGAAACATTCTGGTGCTATCAGATCCTGGCAGGGAAATCTTTAAAAACAGAAAGCAGGAAGGTCTATGACAAACTGAAAGCAGGGGATCTTGAAGGAGCAAGAGATGCGGTGTCTATGATTGTTGGCCGTGATACGGAAAACTTAAGTGATGAGCAGGTGGCAAAAGCAGCAGTGGAGACTGTGGCCGAAAATACTTCAGACGGAATCATCGCCCCGCTTTGTTATCTGATGGCAGGAGGCGCATGGCTTGGATTTTTATATAAGGCTGTGAATACCATGGATTCTATGGTAGGATATAAGAATGACAAATATTTGTATTTCGGAAGATTTGCGGCGAAAATGGATGACATATTTAACTATATTCCGGCAAGACTTTCTGCGCTTTTGATGGTTACAGCGGCCTTTGTGTGCCGGATGGACCCAAAAGGAGCCTGGAGGATTTACATTCGGGACAGAAGAAAACATGCAAGCCCGAATTCCGCTCAGACGGAAGCGGTCTGTGCCGGAGCACTTCAGGTGCAACTTGCGGGAGATGCATATTATTTTGGAAAATTATACCATAAAGATACGATAGGCGACCCGGTGCGGGAAATTGAGGCTGAAGATATCATTAGATCGCATAGACTGATGGATGTGGCGACAATTTTCGCGCTTTTGTTACTTGGAACCATAAGATTTTTATTGGTAATGTGATAGAAAATGCCGGTTTATGCGGCAATGATGTACATATAAGAAAGGAGAAGTACATTGGAATATTTACACGGCGGAGATATTTACACTTATATAGGAATGATGGACTTTTCTGTTAATGTAGGCCCTTTTGGACCAAGCAGGGCGGTCATGGAGGCGGCAAGAAATGCGATAGGAGATATAGGAAATTATCCGGATTCCAGATGCCGGAAATTAAGAGAAGCGTTGGAAGCTGATACGACAATTCCGGGATGTCAGTTTATATTTGGAAATGGGGCGGCGGAACTGATTTATGATATCGTACGGTCTGTGCGTCCTAAGAAGGCGGTGCTGAGTGTTCCTTCATTTTCAGAATATGAGCAGGCCTTAAGGGCAGAGGAATGTGAAATCATTTACCATGAGAAAAAGGAAGAGGACAAATTTGTATTAGGAGCAGATTTTTTAGAATATCTTAAGTCGGATGTCGATCTCATATTCCTGTGCTCTCCGGATAATCCTTCGGGCAGAAGCATACCTTTTGGATTACTGAAAAAAATCCTGAGAAAATGTGAGGAGAATCAGATTCTTATGGTTCTTGATGAGTGTTTTGTGGATTTTCTGGAAAATACCGAAGAAGTGACGATGATGAAAGAAGTTTCAAAAAGTAGATTTTTGGTGCTTTTAAGAGCATTTACCAAGATGCATGCAATTCCTGGACTAAGGGCAGGATATGCAGTGACACGAAATGAGAAACTTTTGGAAAAGATAGAAAGAATCCGCCAACCATGGAACGTATCCATACCGGCGCAGGCGGCAGCGCTTGCGGCATTGAAAGAAAAGAAAAGAGTGCAGACAACACGGGAATTTATTACCAGAGAAAGAGCCTGGATGGAAGAAGGGTTAAAAGAAATCGGCGTGGAGTTTTTCCCGTCGGAAGCAAACTATATTTTGTTGAAAAGTGAGATCGATTTATTTGAAGAACTTAAGGAATATAAGATTCTGATCCGCGACTGCAGCAATTACAGGGGACTTGGAAAAGGATTCTACAGGATCTCTATTAGGCAAAGGGGAGAGAATCATAAGCTTTTGGAAGCGTTGTTTGAGATTTATTCAAAGTATGAGAAAACGGAGGAGACAGATGGCGAAGCAGATCATGATTCAAGGGACGATGTCTAATGTAGGAAAGAGTATTCTTGTTGGAGGAATCTGTCGTATCTTAAAGCAGGACGGAATCAGTGTGGCACCGTTTAAATCTCAGAATATGGCACTCAATTCCTACATTACCTGTGAAGGTCTGGAGATGGGGCGTGCGCAGGTCATGCAGGCGGAAGCGGCAGGAATCAGACCTTCTGTAGATATGAATCCGATTCTACTGAAACCGACAACGGATACAGGGTCACAGGTGATCATACATGGAGAAGTAACACGTACCATGTCGGCATCGGAATATTTTCGCAAGAAAAAAGAATATATCCCTGTGATTATGGAAGCATACTCCCGTCTTGCAAAATCCTATGATGTGATCATCATTGAAGGTGCGGGAAGTCCGGCTGAAATCAATTTGAAGCAAAATGATATCGTAAATATGGGAATGGCCGAAATGGCAGATGCCCCGGTGCTTCTTGCAGGGGATATCGACCGCGGTGGAGTGTTTGCACAGATTGTGGGAACAATCATGCTCTTAGAAGAAAAAGAACGTGAGCGGGTGAAAGGGACGATAATCAATAAGTTTCGCGGAGATAAGGGAATTTTGAAGCCGGGACTTAAAATGCTGGAGGAAAGAACGGGGATTCCGGTCTGCGGTGTCGTTCCGTATTTACATCTGGATATCGATGAGGAGGACAGCCTCACAGAGCGTTTTCATGGGACAAAAGAAGCTTCGCTTGTTGATGTCGCAGTAATCAGACTTCCCCGTATTTCAAATTTTACAGATTTTGCACCGCTTGAGCATAGAGAGGAATTGACGGTCCGTTATGTCTCATCGGCAGGAGAGTTCGGGAATCCGGATGTTGTTCTTCTTCCGGGAAGTAAAAATACGATGGAAGATCTGCTTTGGATGCGGCAGAATGGATTGGAAGGAAAAGTGCTTCGCCATGCTTCGGCAGGAAAACTGGTCTTTGGCATTTGCGGAGGATATCAGATGCTCGGTGAAGAAATCAGCGATCCCAAAGGTGTAGAAAAAGGCGGTACGATCAAAGGAATGGGGTTGCTCCCGATAAGAACAGTTTTTGAAGGAAAAAAAACACGAACCAGAATTCGTGGACGGTTTGGGAAACCGGATGGAATATTGAAAGAAATGCAAGATGTCTTTATTGAGGGATATGAAATTCATATGGGAAGAACCATTGTTGAAAACGGAAGGGAACTTCTTTCTGTTAGTGATGAGACTAATGGTGAGAAGAAAAAAACAGACGGTACCTGGAGAAACAATGTATATGGATGCTATATTCATGGTATTTTTGATACTGCTGATGCATCAGATGAATTTGTAAGAGCGGTCCTTAAGGAAAAAGGTTTTGACCCGTCTTATGTAAAATCAAAAGATTATCGTCAGTATAAAGAGGAACAATATAATCTTCTGGCAGATGCACTTCGGGAAAATCTGGATATGGAATATCTTTATGAAATTATTGAGAAGGGAATGAAAGTGCCATGCAGACTGTGATACGGATTGGAAGCAGGCAGAGCCGTCTGGCTGTGATACAGGCAGAGATTGTTAAGGAGCAGATTCAGAAAGTCTGTCCCGGCCTTCAGATAGAAATCGTAACGATGAAAACGACGGGAGATAGGATTTTACATCAAAGTCTGGAAAAGATAGGCGGAAAAGGACTGTTTGTGAAGGAACTGGACAGGGCACTTTTTTCGGGGAAAATTGATCTTGCGGTGCACAGTCTGAAAGATATGCCCGCAGAGATTCCGGATGAACTTCCGATTCTGGCATATCCAAAGAGGGAAGATCCCAGAGATGTACTGGTTTATTCTGAAAAATTCAATCAATCCGGTCAGCTTAAGACGATCGGAACGGGAAGCAAAAGACGCAGGATTCAGCTTTGTAAATTCTATCCGGATTGCCGATTCGAGGGAATCCGTGGAAATATCCAGACGAGACTTGATAAGCTGGAAAAAGAGCCTTATGATGCACTTGTACTGGCAGCGGCAGGACTTCGCAGACTGGGATTAGATTCGCGAGTCGGGAGATATTTTTCAGTGGAAGAAATGGTTCCGGCAGCAGGGCAGGGAATTTTAGCGGTTCAGGGAAGAAAGGGAGAATCCTGGGAATGGATGGAAGACTTAAGTGATCGAAAAACGATGGCAGCAGCCCTGGCTGAGAGACAGTTTATTGCGGAACTGGAAGGGGGATGTACTTCCCCTTCAGCCGCATTTGCAGAAGTTAACGGTGAAGAAGTATGCCTTACTGGGCTTTACTACAGAGAATCAGACGGACAGTATTTTAAAGAGCAAATGACAGGAAAATGTCAGGATGCGAGAAAAATCGGATCTGTTCTTGCAATAGAAATGAGAAAGAAATATGGCAGATAGAAGGATTGACAGAAAAGAAGAAAAAAAATGCATCGGGAAGGTATGGCTTGCCGGAGCGGGCCCCGGTGATGCGGGACTTTTAACGGTGAAAACCAGAAGAATCATGAAGGAAGCGGATGTTATCGTGTTCGATGCGCTGGTAAGCACGGAGATTTTAAGTCTGATTCCTCTCGGAAAAGAACTGATTGATGTGGGAAAAAGGCAGGGAAACCATTCGGTTCCTCAATCGGAAATCAACAGAATACTTCTTGATAAAGCGGGAGAAGGCAAGAAAGTTCTCCGACTCAAAGGCGGAGATCCCTTTGTGTTCGGAAGAGGAGGAGAAGAAGCAGAAGCGCTTCAGGGAGAAGGCATACCGTTCGAAGTGGTACCGGGAGTGACTTCAGCTGTTTCGGTTCCGGCATATGCGGGAATTCCGGTTACGCATAGGGAGTTTGTTTCTTCGTTTCACGTGATCACGGGACATCCCAGAAAAGACGGAAGCAGCAGAATAGATTATAAATCACTGGTATCTTATGGCGGAACGCTGATCTTTCTTATGGGAATTACTTCGCTTGGGACGATTGTTAAAGGCCTTATGGAAGCAGGTATGAACCCTGAAACGAAGGCAGCAGTTGTGGAAAAAGGAACGACAGCCGGTCAAAAGCAGGTGATCTCCACTTTGGATAAACTGGAAGCAGAGGTGGAAAAATGTAGAATCGGAACTCCGGCACTGATTGTTGTGGGAGAAATCTGCGGTCTTTCTGAAAAATTCAACTGGAAATCCATACGTCCACTTGACGGAAAGCAGATTATTGTCACAAGACCGGGAAATAATCATGGGAACCTGGCAGAAGATCTCAGGATGCTTGGTGCCCAAGTCATAGAAATGCCGACGATCCGGACGAAACCGATTTCACCGAATGAAAACCTGAAAACGGCGCTTATGGATATGGATTCCCGTCAGAAGGAAGAGTGGCTTGTATTTACAAGTGTGATCGGAGTCAGGACATTTTTTGAGGAACTGCGTAATCTGCGAATAGATTTAAGAACCCTGTTTGGAAAAGGCGGGAGGCTGAAGATTGCGGCAATTGGCGCGGCAACAGAAAGAGAGCTTGCCGTCCGCGGAATATTTGCAGATGTAGTGCCTGAAGTTTATACAGCCGAACATCTTGGAAAATGTATTGCTGGCATAGCAGAAACAGGGAGCTTTGTAACGATTGTACGTGCGGAAAACGGCTCGAAAGAACTTGTTCCTCCGCTTCTTAAAAAAGGACTTAGGGTAAGAGACATTCCACTCTATTCTACAGAGTATGAAGAAAATGAGATTATCACAAACAGAGTGAAGAATCTGTTAACACAAGGAGAAATCGATTATATTACTTTCACCAGCGGTTCCACGGTAAAAGGGTTTGTAAATGCTCTAAAGGATGCTGAAATAGAAAAGGTCTGTGCGGTATGTATCGGCAAACAGACGCAAAAAGAAGCAGAGCGACTTTTTGGCCATCCGGATGATTTGGATCACGAGGCAGTGAACGTTCGGTATTTGACAGCCGCGGAAGCGACGGAGGAAGGAATTCTTCTGGCAATCTGTGAAGATTCCGGAAGATAAGAAAAAACAGTAAAGGGACTTGAGTATGAGAAACTATGTCATAAAACGACTGATAACAGGAATGATATCTATGTTTATACTGATTACGATCACGTTTTGCCTGACAAGAAGTATGCCGGGAAGTCCCTTTCAAAGTGGGAATATCCCGGATAACATGGTCGAAGCGATGGAAAAGGAGTATGGACTTGATGAGCCGGTGGTCGTTCAGTATCAAAAGTATGTGGAAAATTTGTTAAAAGGTGATATGGGAATTTCGTATAAAAAGCAAGGGGTACGGGTATCGGAAGTGATTGCCCGTGCATGGCCCTATACCGCGAAAATCGGGATATTAGCTGTTATAGTTTCTGCGGTTTTGGGAACGATACTTGGAATCCGGCAGGCATGTACGAAGAATCCTTTGGTGAAAGAAGGAATTTTCCTTGGGACGGTACTTGGAGGAGCGGTGCCGGGATTTGCAGCGGCACTTTTATTGTTGTTATTATTCGGGGTAAAGCTTGGGTGGCTTCCCGTGTCGGGGCTGCTTACACCTGCTCACTATATTTTGCCGGTATGTTCTCTTGCATTGTATCCGACTACGGTTGTCGCAAGAATGATGAATCAGTCTTTTTCAGAAGAAGTAAATAAGGAATACGTGTTGATGGCAAAAGCCAGAGGAATCAAATGGAGAAAAATCGTGTTCTTTCATATCCTTAGACATGCATGGATGCCGATTTTGGGGTATCTGGGACCTGCGGCAGCATTTCTTATCACGGGAAGCTTTGCCACTGAGACGGTATTCAATATACCGGGACTTGGAAGAGAGTTTGTAAATGCCATTTCGGGAAGAGATTATACGATGATCATGGGACTTACCATATTTATGGGAATGGTGGTCATTCTGGTGAATTTATTGACGGATCTTATCCGGATGTTTCTGGAACCGCAGGTAAGGAGGAGCAAATGAGAAAGCTTTGGAAGAAAAAATACAGCCGGCTTGGGATCTGTATTTTATTTGGAATTCTTTTGTTTACAGTATTGGTTCCCTTTCTTCCATTTTATGATCCGACCGGACAGTATGCGAATGTGCGAAATATGGGGGGCTCTCTTATGCATCCGTTTGGAACAGATAAATTTGGGAGAGATATTTTCAGTCGGGTGTGGTTCGGAGCTGGAATCAGTCTGAAAGTGGGGATTTTTGCCAGCTTGATTTCCTCTGTGGCAGGAGGAATCTATGGGGCTGTTTCAGGATATGTGGGGAAGAAAGTGGATATGATTCTGATGCAGCTTGCGGATATCGTGGATTCGATTCCTTCACTTTTATATGTAATTCTTTTGATGTTACTTTTAGGAGCGAGTGTGAAAACGGTCATTTTGGGTATTTGTATTTCCGGATGGACCAGGATGGCGAGAGTGATCCGGGGAGAAATCATCAGACAGAAAGATATGGATTATGTACTTGCTGCCAGACTCGAGAGAGCCGGATCATTGCGGATTTTGTGGAAACAGATTCTGCCGAACCTTAAGGAGAAGATATTTTTGAATTTTGTGATCCTGATACCGGAGGCCATTTTTACAGAAGCATTTTTAAGTTTTCTTGGTGTGGGGATTGCTGCACCTATGGCAAGTCTCGGTACACTGATCCAGGAAGCGAGAAGTCAGATGCAGATTTATCCGTCACAGATGCTTTGGCCTGTTTTGATATTGGTTCTTATGATTTTTTCGCTGAATCTGATTGCCAGGGAGAAATAAAGATGTGCATACTTAAGATCGATGACCTTTGTGTTCAATTTCATAATCAGATGCCTGACGACGGTGCCGTAAACCATTTGTCTTTTGAAGTAAAAAGCGGAGAGGTGATTGGAATAACGGGAGAGTCCGGATGTGGAAAAACTACAACAATGCGGGCAATCCTGGGATTACTTTCGAACAATGCTCAGGTAAGTATCAAAAGTATGGAAGTGATGGGAGAAGAAATCCTAAGGGATTTTAAAAGCAGCGGTAAGGAGGTTCCACCCGAGATAAAAAAACTTCGTGGAAAAGTGATTTCTATGATATTTCAGGAGCCGGCAGCCTATCTGGATCAGGCGATGACCATTGGAAAACAATTAGTTCCTACGATAAGAGAACATAAGAAATGCACAAAGAAGGAAGCAAGAGTGGAGGCAGAAGAATTGCTTAAGAAAGCCGGATTTGAAAACGGTCATCTGGTGATGAAAAAGTACCCTTTTGAGCTTTCCGGAGGAATGTGCCAGAGAGCGGCGATCGCCATTGCGCTTGCAAGTGAACCGAAAATTCTGATTGCTGACGAACCGGTGACAGCTTTGGATGTTACGATACAGAAAAAAATACTGGAACTTTTGAGAAAACTTGCAAAAGAAGAGAATCTGTCAGTGATTTTTGTAAGCCATGACCTTGAAGCGGCAGCCGCTGTTTGTGACAGAGTTCTTATCATGAAGGACGGAAGCATGAAAGAAAGCGGAAATGTGGATAGAATCTTCAAACATCCCAAGGAAGAATACACCAAAAACATGCTCCGCTGTGCGGAGCTTATGAAAAAAGGAAAACCTGTGAAAGAAACAGGAAAGGAAGATCTTCTTACGCTTCGCCATGTGAGCAAATCATATCATGTGACAGAAGCTGTCAGGGATGTGAGTTTTTCTATTTATAAAGGGGAGAGCTTTGGACTTATTGGAGAGAGCGGATGCGGAAAAACAACCCTCGCCAAACTGATTTCCGGTTTACTGAAAGTAGATGAAGGGACAATATGTTATCATGGGGAAGAGAATTTTCCATCCGGATACCTGCGACAAAAGAAATGTTCAAATAGAATCAGGATGGTCTTTCAGAATCCACTCACTTCTTTGAATCCGGCACTTACGGTAGAAGAAATGCTGACTGAAACGATACGGACTCGGGAAAAAAATGAAAAGTTAAGGAAAATGACAAGGGGCGAGCGGAAAAATCGATGTCTGGAAGTTCTTCGAAAAGTCCGACTGGACGAAAGCGTGCTTGTCAAGTATCCGCATGAATTTTCCGGAGGCCAGAGGCAAAGGCTTGCAATTGCCAGAGCACTTCTCGGAGATCCGGATCTTCTGATCTGTGATGAAGCGGTCGCTGCGCTTGATCTTTCGGTGCAGAAGCAGATCCTGGATTTGTTAAAAGAGATACAGGAAAAGGATCATATGACATATTTGTTTATTTCACATGATTTAAATGCAGTGAAATATTTTTGCCATAGGGTAGGAGTCATGTATCAGGGAAGGCTGGTGGATATTGGTAAGACGGATGAAATCTATCGGAATCCGGGACATTCTTATACAAAAGAACTTTTACAATGAAAACAGGAGAGACAGGATGAAAAAATTACGTTCACTTTTAACGGTGTTACTAATTATCAGTATTTTGGGATGCGGATGCAAAGGAAAAGTAAGCAGCAATCAGAATTACAAGAGAGATATAACGGTGGCTGTGAGCGCAGATACGGGATCGATGGACCCGGCAGGTAGTATTGCGCTTACATATCTGGCATATTCTGTGACTGCATTGGATGAGCTTTTGACATTTGATGAAAACGGAGACATTGTATACAGGGCAGCCAAATCTTATGAAGTCAACGAAGATTTTACCAGATGGTGTTTTCATCTGCGGGAGGATGCGTTATGGTCAGACGGAACGAGAGTAACAGCCTATGATTTTGAAAATACAATCAAGCGGGCACTGGATCCAATGAGTCAGAGCGGTTATGCCAATTATTTATTCCCGATTCAGAATGCAGAGGCAATTTATAACGGTGAGAAAGACATGGAAGAACTGGGGCTTGAGATACCGGATGATTACACACTTATTTTTCAGCTGGAAAGCCCATGCGTGTATTTCCTGGATCTTCTGCGGCTTCCGGTTTATACTCCTTCATGCGTTTCTTATGCCAGTGAAACAGGAAATGGATGGGATAGAAATCCTGAGACAAGTGTTTCAAACGGTCCGTTTTATTTAGCTGAATATGTGCCGGAGCAGTATTTTGTGCTTCAGAATAATCCCGATTACTGGGATGCAGATCGAATCAGCCTGGATAAGATTACGTATCGCTTTTTTGCAGACCAGCAGTCTATGGCAAATGCATATGAAGCGGGGGAAGTAGATGTGGCTACAGCTCTGCCTTCTTATGTGATGGAACTGTATCAGGGGAAAGAAGATCTCGTAATCACAGATCAGATTGCAACGAGATATATTTATCCGAATCTTGAGGTGGAACCGTTAAATGATGTGCGGGTAAGAAAAGCAATCAATCTGGCAATTGAGCGGGAGGAACTCTGCAAGATTGTGGGAGACGATACGGAACCAACGGTAAATCTGGTTGCAAAGTATATGAAGGATAAAACAAGTCAAAATTATTTTGTCCAGGAAGCTGAGGCACCGTTTGAGGAAAATATTGAAGAGGCAAGGCAGCTATTAGCCGAGGCCGGTTATCCGAACGGTGAGGGATTCCCGAAGCTTGTTTATAAATATCCGACGTTGGAACTGGATTCGGATACAGCTCAAGTTATAAAGGAGCAATTAAAAAGGAATCTGAATATTGACATTGAACTACAGGCACAGGAGCTTCAGGTAAATTACTCAGATCGCCATGCAGGAGATTTTGAATTGTGCCGTATGAACTGGACGGCTGATTTTGCAGATCCCTATACGTACCTGTCACTACTTCTTTCCAACAGCACTTATAACTGCAGCAATGTAAATGATGCAGAATATGATTCTATTGTAAAAGCGTCTGATAAGGAGACGGACGCGGCTAAGCGGGCGCAGCTATTACACGAAGCCGAACAGCTTGCTGTAGGAGAAGAATTCTATGTGATTCCGCTGTTCTCTATGAAGAGTTGTAATCTGATAAACCCTGATATTCAGGGAATCACGCAGATTCCTGCAACCGGAGCACTGGAATACCGATATGCCGTGAGGGGGTAGAAATATGTTTCATCTTGTAACAGGAGGAAGCGGAAGTGGGAAATCGGAATATGCGGAAAACCTGATCGTCGCATGCGGAATGAAAGAGCCTGATCAAAGAAAATATTATATTGCCACGATGATGCCTTTTGGAGAAGAGACAAAACAGAAGATTGCAAGGCATAGAAAAATGAGGGAAGGAAAAGGCTTTATCACGATTGAATGTTATACGAAATTGAAAGAACAAATGAAAAGATTTTTCGAGGATCATGATGAAAAAAAGCCGTTCATTCTGCTGGAATGCATGTCTAATCTGACGGCGAATGAAATGTATGCAGACGACGGTTCCGGAGACAAAGCCGCGGAGACAATTATAGAAGGAATTCGTTTTTTAAATGAAAACAGTCAAATGCTGGTTGTCGTTACGAATGAAGTTTTCTCGGAAAGTGAGCCGGATACACCTGAGATGGTAAAATATAAACAAACGCTCGGGGCAATCAATTGCCGGATGGCACAGATGGCAGAAAGAGTAACGGAAGTAGTGTACGGAATTTCTGTGGAGGTGAAATGATGAGGATGATCATTGGCGGTGCATACCAGGGAAAACTGGAATATGCAAAAAGTTTGTATCCGGATCTTTTATGGATAGACGGAGAAAAATGTACGGAAGAAGAGGTCTTTAGGTGTGGAGGTATTTACCATTTTCATACCTGGATTCGAAAAATGATGGAACAGAAGAGAGAGTTACGTTTTTTAATAGAAAGAGTAAAAAAGGAAAATCCAAATCTGGTAATTGTGACGGATGAAATCGGATACGGTCTGGTACCTGTGGATGACTTTGAAAGAAGATATCGGGAAGAGGTCGGACGGATCTGTACAGACTTTGCGGCATTTTCTGAAAGAGTGGACCGGGTAGTAAGTGGAATTGCAGTTCCCATCAAAGGAGGAGATAAGTAGTATGAAGGTGATGCTTGAACAGGTAAGTCCTGCGGAAATTGAAAAAAGAAGCTTTGAAATCATTACAGAAGAATTGAAGGATACACTTCTTCTTCCCGGAACGGAACCGATTGTAAAACGCTGTATTCATACCAGTGCAGACTTTGATTATGCAAAGAATCTGGTATTTTCAGAAGGTGTGGTTGAAAAGGCACTTGCGGCACTTCGAAACGGAGCCTCTATTGTGACCGATACACAGATGGGGAAAGCAGGTATCAATAAAAAGAAACTTGCAAAATATGGAGGACAGGTCTTTTGCTTTATGTCAGATGAAGATGTGGCAGAAGCAGCAAAAGAAAATGGGACGACTCGTGCGGCTGCCAGTATGGAAAAGGCTGCCGCCTTAGACGAAAAGGTGATTTTTGCGGTAGGTAATGCACCGACAGCTCTTGTAAAACTGTATGAACTCATTAAAGAGAAGAAGATTAGTCCCGAGCTTATCATCGGTGTTCCGGTAGGTTTTGTTAACGTTGTGCAGTCAAAAGAACTGATTCTTGAATTGGAAGAAACACCGTACATTGTCGCAAGAGGAAGAAAAGGTGGAAGCAATATTGCGGCATGCATTTGTAATGCACTTTTGTATATGCTGGATTAGAGAGGTGAAAAACGTGCAAGGAAGCTATTTCCCAATGTTTGTAGATCTTTCACAAAAGAAGATTGTTGTGGTGGGAGCCGGAAAAATCGCAGCGCGCCGTGTAAGAACACTCCTTCAGTTTGCGGAGCATATTCTTGTGATCTCTCCTGAATTTTGTGAAGAAATCCGTACTTTGGACAAAGAACAAAGAGTTGAGTGTTTGGAGAAGCCTTTTGAAGAAATGGATATTGCAGATGCAGACATTGTTCTGGCGGCAACAAACAGACGTGAAGTGAATTCGCGAGTGGTATCATATTGTAAAGAACATCATATACCGGTAAATACAGCGGATCAGAAAAGTGAGTGTGATTTTTATTTTCCGTCTGTTATCTGCAAAGAAAATATCGTAATCGGAATCGGTTCCGGCGGGACTTCACCGGGAAAAGTAAGGTCTGTCAGAGAAGAAATTGAAAAAGCAATCAATGGATAATGTACGCAATACGCGAACAAAAGAATGAGGTTTGTGCAATTTGATAAGTGCCGTTTGGAGGTGTTGCATAAAAAAGTTTAATTAAAATTATGCAAACAGTACAAACGTGTGTGCGTAATAAAAACATCTGTGCATGTCCGCTACACAAAAACATAACCGTGTAAAATGTACGCAATACACGGAAAAAGTGATTGCAATCTCCGTATATTTCTCTTAGAATATAGATATAAACAAAGGGAATATCAGATGGGAGATGACTCCCGAACGAGTCTTGAATTAGCACACGGAGGTTAAAAAATGAGCGATAATATGATGTGGGCATTGGTTAAGGAAAAACCGGAACCGGGACTGTGGATGAAGAGAGTACCTATTCCGGAAATAGGACCGAATGATGTAAAGATTAAAATTCATAAAAATGCAATCTGTGGTACAGACGTGCATATTTATCAGTGGAATGACTGGGCACAGCATACGATTCCAATCGGTCTTACAGCAGGACATGAATATGTCGGTGAAGTAGTAGAGGTAGGATCGGGCGTACAGGGATTTAAACCGGGTGATCTGGTATCAGGGGAAGGTCATATCACTTGTGGTAAATGCCGTAACTGTCTGGAAGGACATAAAGAAAACTGTAAGGATGCAAAAGGTGTCGGAGTAAACAGAAACGGTGCATTTGCTGAGTATCTTGTAATTCCGGCATCAAATGTGTGGCCATGTAATCCGGCAATTGATGAAGAACTTTATGCAATTTTTGATCCGTTTGGAAACGCAACACATACAGCACTTTCTTATGATATGCTTGGTGAAGACGTACTGATTGCAGGAGCAGGCCCGATTGGTATCATGGCTGCCGCTATTGCGAAATTCTCAGGAGCAAGACACGTTGTAATCACAGATATGAACCAGTACCGTCTTGATCTTGCAAAGAAGCTTGGAGCAACAAAAACCGTAAACCTAACACAGGAGAAGCTTCCGGATGTAATGAAAGAAATTGGAATGACAGAAGGATTTGACGTGGGTCTTGAAATGTCAGGAAGCCAGGTCGCTCTTCATGATATGATCCATAACATGAAACACGGCGGCAATATTGCACTCCTTGGACTTCAGAGAACCGATGCAACGGTTGACCTTGAAACCGTAATCTTTAACGGTCTTAACATCCGTGGTATTTACGGAAGAAAGGTATGGGATACCTGGTATAAGATGTCAACAATGGTTCAGGCAGGTCTTGATATTTCTCCGATCATTACACATCGTTTTGATATCAGAGATTATGAAAAAGGATTTGCTGCAATGATTTCAGGAGAATCAGGAAAGGTAATTCTTGACTGGGCTCATATTAATGACTAACCATCATAAATGACTGAGAGCTGATAGAGAAAGGAATAGAAAAATGGCACGTAAAAACGATATTTTAAGCATTTATACAAAAGAAGTAGAAGACATTAAAGAAGCAGGGCTCTTCAAAGGAGAAGCACCGTTCGTATCTCCGCAGGGAGCAAGAGTAAAAATGAAAGACGGAAGAGAGCTTCTCTGCATGTGCGCAAACAACTATCTTGGACTTGGGGACAGCCCGCGTCTGATCGCAGCTGCAAAGAAAGCTTATGATGAAAAAGGATACGGAGTTGCGTCTGTACGTTTTATCTGCGGAACCCAGGACATTCACAAACAGCTTGAAAAGAAAATTTCCAGCTTTTTAGGAACAGATGATACTATTCTGTATTCATCTTGCTTTGATGCAAACGGCGGACTATTCGAGACAATTCTGACAGCAGAAGACGCAGTTATCAGTGATGAACTGAACCATGCATCTATCATCGACGGAGTACGTCTTTGCAAGGCAAAACGTTTCCGTTATAAAAACAACAATATGGAAGATCTGGAAGCACAGCTTAAGGCAGCTGATGAAGCAGGCGCAAGGATTAAACTGATCGCTACAGACGGTGTATTCTCAATGGATGGAATCATCTGCAACCTCAAAGGTGTATGTGACCTTGCAGATAAATACAATGCACTTGTAATGGTAGACGACAGCCATGCAGTTGGTTTTGTTGGAAAACACGGACGTGGAACAGCTGAATACTGTGGTGTTGAAGGACGTGTAGATATTATCACAGGAACTCTGGGAAAAGCACTTGGCGGAGCTTCCGGCGGATATACATCAGGAAGAAAAGAAATCATCGATCTTCTTCGTCAGAGAAGCCGTCCGTATCTGTTCTCCAACTCTCTTGCACCGGCAATCGCAGGAGCAAGTATTGAGATGTTCAATATGTTGGAAGAAAGCACAGAGCTTCGCGACCATCTGGAAGAAATAACGGCTTACTACCGTCAGCAGCTTGTTGAAAACGGATTTGATATTATTCCGGGAACTCATCCGTGTGTACCGGTTATGCTCTATGATGAGAGACTTGCCGGAGAATATGCAAAGAAGATGATGGAAAAGGGTGTTTACGTTGTTGCATTCTCTTACCCGGTTGTACCGAAGGGAAAAGCAAGAATCCGTACACAGGTGTGTGCAAGCCATACGAAAGAAGATATCGATTTCATCGTAAAATGCTTCAAAGAAGTAAGAGACGAGATCGGGAGATAATAAAATCTTAAAAAGATCAGGGATGTTTCCGTAAATGGAGGCATCCTTTTTTGTTGTAAATCCATATCAGAACTGATATACTTAATGAAAAGTGCTGAGAGGATAAAAGGAAGGAAGAATCGAAGAAGAAAATGAAAAACTGGGAGCAAATGTTCGATGATGTTTCATTGGAATGGGGTAAAACTGCCTGTTTAAATGGTAAAGTAGTAGATTTGAAAGAGACGGACAAGGGATATCAGGCAGCCGTGTTGGAACGAAATAGAATGGAAGTGGAAGTAAGAATCCGTGGTGGGGATATATCACGCATGAAATGTCAGTGTGCAGTTGCAAAAAGCGGAAGAAACTGTAAGCATATGGCAGCAGTGCTTGCAATGGTAGAAGCCAGAGCCGAAGCAAAAAAGCGGTTAAAAGAAGAACAGAAGCGGATCGAAGAAGAGAAACGCATTGAAGAGGAGAAACGCATTACAGAAGAAAAACGCCGCCAGGAAGAAGAAGGAAAACGCAGAGCCGAAGAATTGAGGAAACAAGAAGAACAGCGCCACGAGGAAGAAGAGCGTTTGAGTGAGGAGCTGCGCCGCAGGGAAGAACAGAGACGTGAGAATGAAAAAGCACACAAAGAGGAAAAAAGACGGCAGCAGAATTTGAATAATCAAGAATATGAGACTTTGGGGAATTCATGGCATAATGAGGAGGAAGAGGCTGATTCTGAGAAAGTCGATAATGGACTTGGTTCACTGGAAGATTATACATATTTTCAGCCGGAAGTGATTCGTAAAAGGATCAAGTTGCCGAAAAAAGTTCAAAGTGATGCCCGGAAACTGATTTTGGCTGGTCAGATTCAGGTTGATGATATGACAAACGGATTTGAACAGCTTACGAAAGAAAAAATGGGGCAGATCATCTATAAGTGTGAATCGGAAGGGGAGGAATTTCCGGTTCAGGTTATATTTTCAAGAGAAGAATTAAAATCGATTCAGTGTAAGTGTCCGGACTGCAGAATGGACTACTATGGATGGTATGAGTTTACGAATAACTACTGTATATTTAAGGCTGCTGCCCTGCTTGAGACAGAGCGGATTTTAAAAGAACAAAATATAGGAGACGCTACTGATTATGATGGAATACGCCTCCTGTCAGGATATTCACGAAACAGAACAGCAAAATTCATGGCCGAAATGGAAGAAAGCCGGCAGGAATTACACCTGGTACCAAGGCTTGTTTTAAAGGACGGGAATTTAACGCTTACCTTTAAAGTCGGAGAAAATAAGCTTTTTGTGATAAAAAAACTAGATGAATTCTGTGATAATGTTAAGAACTCAGCCACAGCTATCTATGGCAGCAGTTCAAGTATCAACCATAATATCGATAATTTCACGGAAGAAAGTAAAAAATGGATTCATTTTATCAGTCAGATTGTACGAGATGAGACTGCATTTTTGCAGAAAATGGTCAGATTCCAGGGATACAATAATTTCCGAAAGCAGGGAGTGGGAGGTTCTGTTGATCTTTTTGGGTGGAGGTTGGATGAGCTCTATAAACAGATGGAAGAGATGCCGATTGATTTCGAAAACCGTGATCAGAATCCGGTTAAGAAATTAAGTCTTAAGGCAGAAATCGGCGAACCGAAGATTCTGTTAAATATAAGTGAAGACACACTTGGAGGTCATAAGGAGTTCCATGGAGTGAGAGTACGAGGAAATTTCCCGAAATTCTATTATGGAGTTGATACCGCTTATTATATCAGTGGTGATCGCTTCATGAAGGTGGAACCGGACTTCCTTAAAAAGATGGAGCCACTTACAAAGGTTGTGAAAAACGGAAAAATTGCCTTTATGGTAGGACGTAATCATATGGCACAGTTTTTCTATCTTACTCTTCCCGAACTGCGTGAAGTGGCGGAGATCAAGGAAAGTGAGCCGGAGAAATTCCGTTTTTATCTGCCTCCGGAAGTGCATTTTAGATTTTATCTGGATGCCGCCGGTCAGAATGTGTTATGTCGTGCGATGGCCTGCTATGGAAATCAGGAGTTTTCACTTACCGATTATTATAATGAAGCTGTGAAAGATAAGCTTGAGGCGTTCCGTGACGTTGACCGGGAGCAGGAAATGATACCGATTCTGTATCAATATTTTCCGTCCATTAACTGGCAAAGTGAAAGCTTTAGCTGCGATGAAGACGAAGAAAAGATTTACAATTTTTTAAAAAGTGGTGTAGATAAGCTGTTGGAGTTGGGCGAAGTGAAATGTACCAGAAACTTCCTGGGATACAGGCATATCAATCATGTAAAGGTGTCAGCCGGAGTTTCTGTTTCAGAAGGAATGTTAAACCTAGACATTTCAACGACAGATGTGCCGATGCAGGAACTTATAGATCTTCTTCAGAGCTACCGTACGAAGAAAAAATACTACAGATTAAAGGATGGTTCTTTTGTAGACCTGGAAGATTCGTCGATTGAAGCTCTGGATGAAATGATGCAGGGACTTCATGTAAAACCGAAAGAGTTTCTGAAAGGAAAGCTGAAGCTTCCGATGTATCGCACGTTGTATCTGGATAAGCTTCTGGAGGAAAACGACAGTATCTACAGTCACCGAGACAGCCATTTTCGTAAGATTATCAAGGAATTCAAGACTGTGAAAGATGCCGATTTTGAAGAGCCCGAAAGTCTTGCTGAAATTATGAGACCATATCAGAAGGACGGATATAAATGGCTTCGTACCCTGGAAGAGTGGGGATTCGGAGGAATCTTGGCGGATGATATGGGACTTGGAAAGACGCTTCAGACAATTGCGATTCTTCTTGATGCAAAGCAGGAGGGAAAGGAAGGAACTTCACTGATTGTGGCACCGGCATCTCTGGTATTTAACTGGCAGGAGGAATTTACCAGATTTGCCCCGGAATTATTTGTAAATGTGGTTGCAGGAACGCAGAGTGATCGTCAAAGAATCATTGAGAACTGGAGGAAGGCAGATGTTCTTATCACCTCTTATGATCTTTTGAAGAGGGATATTGGATTTTATGAGGATAAATCATTTTTATTTGAGATTATCGATGAGGCACAATATATTAAAAACCATACCACAGCAGCGGCAAAAGCAGTGAAAGTTATCCAAAGTAAGACTAGATTTGCACTTACTGGAACACCGATTGAAAACAGGTTGAGTGAGCTCTGGAGTATTTTTGACTATTTGATGCCTGGATTTTTGTATACGTATGAAGTGTTCAGAAGAGAGATGGAAACACCGATTGTGAAGAATCAGGATGAAGCGGCAACAATGCGCCTGCAGAAAATGACGGCTCCATTTATCATGAGACGGCTGAAGGAAAATGTCCTGAAAGATCTTCCGGAAAAGCTGGAAGAGACCCGTTATGTCAAATTTGAGTCTACGCAGCAGAAGCTCTATGATGCACAGGTTCTGCATCTTAAACAGATGATCACGGATCAGAGCAGCCAGGAGTTTAATAAGAATAAACTGCAGATTCTCTCAGAAATGATGAAGCTCAGGCAAATCTGCTGCGATCCGTCATTATGCTTTGAAAACTATAAGGGAGAAGCAGCAAAAGTAGAAGCCTGCATTGACCTGGTAAAAAGTGCGATTGACGGAGGACACCGTATCCTTCTGTTTTCGCAGTTTACCTCCATGCTTGAAATATTGAAGGGGAATCTGGAAAGAGAAGGAATTAAGTATTTTGTGATCACAGGAAGCACAGCCAAAGAAAAAAGGCTGGAAATGGTGAAAGAGTTTAATGAAGGAGATGTTCCGATATTTCTAATTTCCCTGAAAGCCGGCGGTGTCGGTTTGAATCTGGTCGGCGCGGATGTGGTGATTCATTATGATCCGTGGTGGAATCAGGCAGTTCAGAACCAGGCAACGGACCGTGCGCATCGAATTGGCCAGACGAAAAAAGTGACGGTATATAAGCTTCTTGCTAAAAATACAATTGAGGAAAAGATACAAAAGCTGCAGGAAAAGAAAACGGATCTTGCGGACCAGATTATCGGTGGTGAGACAGGATATCTTAGCAGTATGAATCAGGAAGAGTTGTTGGAACTTCTGAATGAGACGGCAGTATAGAAGAGAAATAGAGGGCGCAGATTTGATGAAAATCGGCACCCTTTTCGTATTCTATTTATTCAGTTCTTTCAATGACTGGTAAAATTCAGGATAAGATACATCCACACATTGACTGTCTAAGATTGTGGTGGTTCCATCAGCTGCAAGTCCTGCGATAGAAAATGCCATTGCAATGCGGTGATCAAGGTAGCTGTTGATCTTTCCGCCGTGGAGCTGTTTTCCTCCGTGGATAATCATACCGTCATCGGTTGGGATTACGTCAGCGCCCATCGCAAGCAGTGCTTCGGTTGTGGTCTTGATACGGTCTGTCTCTTTCACTTTCAGTTCGGCAGCATCTTTGATCACAGTGATCCCGTCTGCAAATGCGGCCATGACGGCGATCATAGGAATTTCATCAATCAGAGTAGGAATAATCTGTCCCTCTACAGTTGTCCCGTGAAGGGAACTTGATCTTACGAGCAGATCGGCGGTCGGCTCGCCACTGGCATTTGTCTGATTTACATAAGTGATATCAGCGCCCATTGCGCGGCAGACTTCTAGAAGACCGGCGCGGGTAGGGTTGATTCCTACATTCTTGATCAGAAGTTCAGAGTTTGGAACCAGAAGACCGGCAGCAATAAAATATGCGGCGGAAGAAATGTCTCCCGGCACCTGGATTTTCTGTGCAAAAAGTTCTTCACAAGGTTTTATAGAAGCAGTTGCGCTTCCGTCTCCATGAATTTCGGTATTTACCTGGGCCCCGAAACCGTTTAACATCAGTTCTGTATGATTTCTGGAGAGTGTTGGTTCTGTCACTTCTGTTACGTCATCGGCATAGAGCCCTGCGAGAAGAACGGCAGATTTTACCTGTGCAGAAGCTACTTTTGAGTGGTAATGAATACTTTTAAGTTCGGGGCTTTTACCCTCAGCAAGATGGTGATTGATGCAAAGCGGTGCGAAGCCGTTATCATTCTGACTGAAAATATCGGCGCCCATCATGGTAAGAGGTTCCATGATACGCCTCATCGGCCGCGAGTTCAGAGAATCATCTCCGGATAAAGTCGTTCCAAAAGGCTGACCGACAAGGATACCTGAAATTAACCGGGTAGTTGTGCCGCTGTTGCCGACATCCAGAATCCGTTCAGGGGAGGAAAGCCCGTGAAGTCCTTTGCCGTGAACAAGAATTTTCTCAGAGGTATTTTCGATTTCAATTCCCATGGCACGGAAACAGCCAATCGTTGAAAAGCAGTCTGCGCCTTGGAGAAAATGAGTAATTTCCGTAGTGCCTTTTGCAAGCGAACCGAACATTACGGAGCGATGGGAAATGGATTTATCACCGGGGATTTCGATTTCTCCGTGAAGCCCTTTAGATGTAGTGATTTCCATAGTATGTAAATTCCTTTCTGTCTATATTCATAGTATGAGCCAAGGGACAAATGGGCAGAAATCGAATGTTTACATTCGATTTTGAGAGTGCGTAAGCACGTAAAAATCGATATCTGGCTCATTTGTCGGGCAACTCATAGTATTATCTTTCATATATAATGTAGCGGTGCTTCCGAAGCAGTGCAGAAGCTTTCTCTGCGGAATCACCGTCATAGAATTCAATACGAAGAACGCCTTCTTCAAATTCCCGGTTATTGACGATGCCTACATTTTTAATGTTCACACCGCCGCAGGCGAGAATCGTGGCAATTGTCGCAATGCCTCCGGTCTCATCCGGAATGTCGCAGTAGATAATGAAACTCTTCTTAATCGGTCCGGAAGAACCGTCCGGAATGGAATTACGATAATTCCGGGAGTGGTCAAACAGGTTGTAAATTGCCTGGGCATCTTCAGAATCGATTAGTTCCTTGGCGTGGGTCAGTGCCTGGATATAATCACCTAAAATTTGTGAAATATTCTTTCCGTTCTGAAGGCAGATGTGCTGCCACATCGTAGGCGAAGAGGACGCTATGCGTGTGATATCCTTGAAACCTCCCGCAGCCAGGTGCTTCATTAGTTCATCAGGGGTATCTGTATCCCGTACATAATTCACCAGAGAAGCGGCAATAATGTGCGGAAGATGGCTGATCGTCCCGGTAATCTGATCATGGACCTGATAATCAAGCACGATCGGAAGAGAGCGGAGGGCTTCCACAAAATTCGCATATGCCTGTATTTTATCTTCTGATACTTCGGGGGAAGGAGTCAGAATAAAGTATGCATTTTCTATAAGAAGAGCCTTGGAATTGGCAAATCCGCTTTTTTCCGAACCGGCCATTGGATGACCACCGATGAAATATTTACCAAGTTCCAGCCTTTCGATCTCTTCATGTATTGGTGCCTTTACGCTTCCGACATCCGTCAGAATCAGATCCTTGTGAAGATAAGGAGTCATCTGCATAAGATATGCGGTATTATAAGATACCGGCGCGCACAGGAAAATATAATCGCAGCCGCGAAAATTATCATCAATCGATGTGCAGGCAACATTTATCGTAGAATCCTGGGTGGCAAGAGCCAGGGTATCCTTATTATTATCGAAAGCAATAATCTCATAATCCGGATAATAACGGCGGATCGCCTTGGCAATGGAGCCTCCGATAAGGCCAAGACCGATAAATCCGATTTTTTTTTGTTTCATAATTCATAGTCCTTTCTAAAAGCTAAAATCGTCCATTTGATGGGCTGGACGAATGTATAGCAACTGACTTCCATTTTATATGATAAAACAGAATCTGTCAATAATGCGTTGCTTTAAAGTGAAAAAGCGACGTTTTCTTCGGAAAGTCTTGTTAAAAATAAATAAAATAGTTGTAAGATTGAAGAATATTTAGTACAATATACCCATGAGAAACTTTTTACAAGGAGGCAGCAGAATGAAGGTTTACAGAACGGATGAAATAAGAAACGTTGTTCTTTTAGGACATGGGGGATGTGGAAAAACTAGTCTTGCAGAGGCAATGGCATATGTTTCAGGAGCAACGAACCGTCTGGGCAGCATTGACGGCGCAAATACGATCAGTGATTTCGATAAAGAGGAGCAGAAGAGAAAGTTCTCAATCAGCACCAGCCTGATTCCGATAGAGTGGGAGAAAGCAAAGATCAATATTCTGGATACTCCGGGATACTTTGATTTTGTTGGTGAAGTAGAAGAAGCAGTCAGCGCGGCTGATGCAGCAGTTATCGTTGTTTCAGGAAAAGCAGGCGTTCAGGTAGGAACAGAGAAGGCATGGGAACTTTGTGATAAATATAAACTTCCGCGTATGATCTATGTAACAGAGATGGACGTGGACGATGCAAGTTTTCGTCAGGTAGTCGAAGACCTGACTGCAAGATACGGTAAAGTGATCGCACCGCATTTCATGCCAGTTCGTGAGAATGAGAAGCTGATCGGATACGTTAACGTAATCAAGAATGCAGCAAGAAGATACACAGGACTCGGACAAAGAGAAGAATGTGAGATTCCGGAATATTCTAAAGAGAACCTGCAGATTTATCGTGAAAAGCTTCTGGAAGCAGTGGCAGAGACGAGTGAAGCGTTTATGGAACGTTATTTTGAAGGAGATGAATTCTCTGTTGAAGAGATCCGTTCCGTTATGAGAAGTGAAGTTATGGACGGCTCTATCGTTCCGGTAGCGATGGGCTCTAACCTCCAGGCACAGGGTGTTGCCAATCTTCTCTCTGATATTGTACGTTTTTTCCCGAGCCCGGAATATCGTGAATGCGCAGGAATCAACCGTAAGACGAATGAAATCTTCGCAGCAAATTATGACTTCGCGCAGCCGAAGAGTGCGTATGTATTTAAGACGATGGTTGATCCGTTTATCGGAAAATATTCTCTTGTTAAGGTATGTTCAGGTGTTCTTAAGGGAGACGATGTTCTCTTTAATGCGGATACAGATGCAGAAGCAAAGCTTGGCAAAATTTATACACTGAGCGGAAATAAACCGATGGAAGTAAGCGAACTCTTTGCCGGCGATATCGGAGCGATTGCGAAACTCGGAACCACAAGAACAGGAGATACACTTTCTACCAAGAATACTCCGGTTTCCTTTGGTAAGACAGATTATTCTAAACCTTATACATATATGAAGTATGTAGTAAACAATAAAGGTGATGAAGATAAAGTATCTCAGGCACTCGCTAAGATGATGACTGAAGACGTAACACTGAAAGTTGTCAATGACAGTGAGAACCGTCAGTCTCTGATTTATGGTATGGGCGACCAGCATCTGGAAGTAGTTGCAAGTAAGCTTCAGGAACGTTATAAAGTAGGTATCACACTTGAAACACCGAAGGTTGCTTTCCGTGAGACGATCCGCAAGAATTCTGATGTTGACACCAAGTACAAGAAACAGTCAGGAGGACATGGACAGTATGGACATGTTAAGATGAGATTTGAACCATCAGGTGATCTTGAGACACCTTATGTATTTACGGAAGAAGTCGTTGGAGGAGCAGTTCCGAAGAATTACTTCCCGGCAGTAGAAAAGGGGCTTCAGGATTCTGTAGTGAAGGGACCTTTGGCCGGATATCCGGTAGTCGGAGTGAAAGCCACACTTTATGACGGATCTTACCATCCGGTGGATTCTTCTGAAATGGCATTCAAGACTGCTACATGCCAGGCATTTAAGAAGGGCTTCATGGAAGCAAGTCCGATCCTTCTGGAACCGATTGCATCTGTGAAAGTAACTGTACCTGATGATTATACAGGAGATGTTATGGGAGATCTGAACAAGCGCCGAGGAAGAGTACTTGGAATGAATCCGGTTTCCGGAGGATATCAGGTGATCGAAGCTGACGTTCCGATGACAGGAATGTTCGGATATTGTACAACTCTTCGTTCGATGACCGGTGGACGCGGAACTTATTCTTATGAATTTGCCCGCTATGAACAGGCACCGGCAGATGTGCAGGAGAAAGAAATTGCCAAACGTCAGGCAGAAGAAGCATAGAAGATCATGAAAAATAAATAATAGAAAAGCCGGACGGATTTTTGCCCGGCTTTTCTATTGTACTTTTGGCTTAAAAGTGGTATGTTACGTACGTACATTTATAGAAAACGAAGGAAGAACTGAATATGGCGGGCTGCCTTCTCACACAATAACTTGACGCAAAGTATACCATTGCGCATGTAAGAAATTCTAGAATAAGGAGGAGTAGTGATGAAAAAGAAAGGAGCTGTGCTGGGAACTGTTTTGATTCTGATTCTGGCAGGAATCTATTATTATCTGGCACTCCCGGCTCTGAATATCCATTCTGCGGATGTGTGGTATTTTGTCCTGGTACTGGTTGCTGCCAGCGGCATTATTTATGGACTGAAGAAAGGATTTATAGGCACGAGAGAAATCGGTAAGTCAAAAGTGATGAAGTTTATCATTGGACTGTTTATTGTTCTGCTGGCTATTTATCTCATTGGAAGCTTTCTGTCTTCACCGGTGATCAATGCGAAGAAATATCAGCAGCTATTGACGGTGGAGGATGGGGAATTTACACAGGATATTGAGGAATTATCCTTTGATCAGATCCCGCTTCTTGACAGGGACTCTGCCCAGATTCTTGGAAACCGTAAGATGGGAAGTATGTCCGACATGGTTTCCCAGTTTGAAGTGGATGATATTTACAGTCAGATCAATTATCAGAACAAACCGGTAAGAGTATCTCCGCTTCGATATGCCAGCCTGATCAAATGGTTTGCGAACCGTAAGGAGGGAATACCGGCATATATCAGAATTGATATGGCAAGTCAGACGACGGAAATGGTGAAACTGACAGATGGAATGAAGTATTCTACCAGTGACCATTTTGGAAGAAATATATATCGTCATCTCAGATTTGCACATCCTACTTACATCTATGGAGATTTAAGTTTTGAAATTGATGAAGATGGTGTTCCGTACTGGATCGCACCTGTTATGAAATATAACATCGGACTTTTCGGCGGAGTGACCATAGGAAGAGTGGTTCTTTGCAATGCGGTTACCGGTGAGCTTGAAGATTATAAGATCGATGAAGTGCCTGAATGGATAGACCGTGCGTATTCCGCAGATCTGCTGGTGGAGCTGTATGATTATTACGGATCATTGAAACATGGCTTCCTGAATAGTGTACTGAGTCAGAAAGACTGTCTTAAGACGACAAACGGATACAATTATCTGGCAATCGATGATGATGTATGGGTTTATACTGGTGTTACTTCTGTGAACAGTGACCAGTCCAATGTTGGGTTTGTCCTGATGAATCAGCGTACAATGGAGACAAAGTATTATGCTGTGGAAGGAGCAATCGAGGATTCGGCGATGGATTCGGCAGAAGGGCAGGTACAGAACCTGCATTATGCGGCAACCTTCCCTCTGCTCCTTAATATTTCGGGAGAACCTACGTATTTCATCGCGTTGAAAGATGATGCAGGTCTGGTGAAAAAGTATGCGATGGTAAATGTGCAGAAATATCAGCTGGTTGCAATCGGAGATACGGTGAGCAAGTGTGAAGAGCAGTATAATGAACTCCTTCTCACAAATGGGGTAAAAGAAGCTGAAAAAGATGAACGTGAAGTTCAGGATATTCAGGGTAAAATTACGAAGATAGCACAGGCAGTTATTGACGGAACTTCACATTATTATGTGATGATAGAAAATTCCGATGATATATTTGATATTTCGGTTGTAGATTATATTGATGTAATCCGATATGAAATCGGTGACGAAGTGACGATTGAATATAAAAAAGGTGAAAAAACCAATACGGTACTTTCTATGGAAAAATAGAAAAACGGATGTCTGCCGGATGAAGAGTTCCGGCAGACATTTTCTTTGGCTAGAGTGAGTAAAAAAGAGGACGTATCATAAAAACAGATACGTCCTTATTCATACTTCGTTCTAAATCTTAGTTCAGAATCTGGCAGCCTTCCATATTTACATCGGTAAGCTGTTCGTTTGTAGCACTGATGCTTACATAGAAGTCGATGTTATTGTCATTTGAAAGCTTTTTCAGTTTTTCAATAAAAGAAGGAATATCTTCAAGGGAAATATTAGCATGTTTTAAAATGCCGTCAATGAAGATTGCCTGAATATCGTGGTCTGCACTTGTCATACCGTAAATGAATCCCAGGTATTCATCGATGTTCTTGATCACATCGTAATCATCCATGCAGATTGCACGGATACTGAATGATAAGCTGTATGTATCGCGGTGGCTCTTCTTAATAAAGAATACATGTCCGTCGCAACTTTTCACTAATTCATTCGCACGATCGATCATCTGCTGTGTTTTTCCACTACCCTTTGGGCCTGTTAATAAATTTACCATATCTACAAGTCTCCTTTATCCGTATATTTTGTACTAAAAATGGTACTTTTTCTCTTGGAACTATTATACACTAATAACAAAAGATAAACAACCCATTTATTTGCAACTTTTTAGGAAGTGTGATACAATTAGCCATACAAACGAAAAAGATCGATTGAAAAGAGGATGTAAGATGACAAAAGTAGATATTATTTCAGGTTTTTTGGGCGCAGGAAAGACAACATTTATCAAAAAGCTGATCGAAGAAGTATTTCCGGGAGAAAAGCTGGTCCTGATCGAGAATGAATTTGGTGAGATTGGAATCGACGGCGGATTTCTGAAAGATGCCGGAGTAGAGATCACGGAGATGAATTCAGGTTGTATCTGCTGTACACTGGTTGGAGATTTCAGCAAAGCACTGCAGAAAGTTCTTTCGGAATACCAACCGGACCGAGTGATTATTGAACCATCCGGTGTTGGAAAGCTGTCCGATGTAGTGAAGGCAATTGAAGGTGTAAAAGAAGAGGCAGACATTGAGATTGATGGACGCATTACTGTGGTAGACGGTAAAAAGGCCAAAATCTATATGAAGAACTTTGGGGAGTTCTTTGAGAATCAGGTAGAGCATGCTTCTACGATCGTAATCAGCAGAACACAGATGATGAAAGACGAAAAGATTGAAGAATGTGTTCATATTTTAAGAGAGAAGAATCCGGAAGCTGCCATTATTTCAACCCCGTGGGATGAACTGGGGAAAGAAGCTGTTGAGCGTGCACTCCTTCATGGCGCGGAGATTGAAGGTATTTTGGAGGAACATGCGCACCATCATCATGATGACGAATGCTGTGATCATGAACGCCATCACCATCATGACGACGAATGCTGCGATCATAAACACCATCACCATGATGACGAATGCTGCGATCATGAACACCATCACCATCATGACGACGAATGCTGCAATCATGAGCATCATCACCATCATGATGACGAATGTGGATGCGGCCATGATCATCATGAACATGACCATGGCCCGGATTGTACCTGTGGATGCCACGATCATCACGGACATCATCATGCAGATGAAGTGTTTACAAGCTGGGGCAAAGAGACTGCGCATAAATACACGGAGACAGAATTGGATTTCATCCTGAAAGCGCTCTCTGAGACAGAGGCATACGGAACAATTCTTCGTGCAAAGGGAATCATTCCAATGGAAGATGGTACTTGGAAGCAGTTTGACATGGTTCCGGAAGAATTTGAAGTCCGTATCGGACAGCCGGATTATACAGGTCGTGTTTGTGTAATTGGTACTGACTTAAAAGAAGACGAGCTTCAGAAACTCTTCCATATATAGGCCGGAGGTGGAATAGATGATGACACCGGTTTATATCTGTACAGGGTTTCTGGACAGTGGAAAGACAACTTTCGTGAAAGATACGCTCATGAAGCAGGACTGGATAGAAGACGGTCCGACACTCCTTCTACAGTGTGAAGAGGGTGAAGAAGAATATTCTGAGAGCTATCGCGATGAAAACGGAATGTTTTTATTCGAAATAGAAGAAAGAGAACAGCTGAACGGGGGATTTTTTCGAAACTGTGAACGCATTTACCATCCGTCCCAGGTTGTGATTGAATATAACGGGACATGGGATCTGCAGGAAATCATGAATGAAGATTTTCCGGAAAACTGGGAGATTCAGGGCGTGTATTCTACGGTAAACGGCGAAACGCTGGATATGTATCTCAAGAATATGAGAAATATGCTGATGAGCCAGCTTACAGAATCCGAGCTGATCGTAATCAACAGATGCGGTGAAGGTACAGACCGTTCGGCGTTCAGAAGGGCACTTAAGATTCAGAACCCACAGGCACAGCTTATCTTTGAAGATGAGGATGGGGAAATCATTCCGCAGACGGAAGAGGATCTGCCATTCGATATCAAAGCAGATAAGATTGAAGTGGACGATGTGGATTTTGGAACCTGGTATGTGGATGCTTATGAGCATCCGGAACATTATCTTCATAAAGAAATTACATTTCTGGCTCAGACATTCAGACCTAAGGGAATGCCAAACAGCCTGATGATTCCGGGAAGACAGATCATGACCTGTTGTGCGGATGATGTCAGATTTTATGGATATCCCTGTAAGTTGGGCGGTAAGGTTGAGTTTGAACAGAGAGGATGGGCACGTATCAGGGTTCGCTACGAATACGAATCACTTAAGAATTTTTCACCGAAACAGCCGGTATTATATCTGTTAGAATTAACGAAAGCAGAAAAGCCGGAAGATGTTGTTGTATATCTGTAACTGTTCAGAGCCAATCTCGAAAACACTTTGTGTTTCCTCAGTGTGGCGTATCCGCCAAATAGATTTGTACAAAAAAGTGCTCACGAATGCAAGCATTCAACGCCCTTTTTGACAAATCTGCTTGGCTCTGAACAGTTACATTTTATTCGTATGAGGTAAAAATGACAAAAGAAGAGCAGAAATATCAGATTTTAAAACAGTATTTTGGATATGACAAGTTCCGTCCTGGACAGGAGAAGTTGATTGACAGCATCCTTTCCGGGCGGGATGTGCTCGGAATCCTCCCGACGGGAGCGGGAAAATCGCTGTGCTTCCAGGTTCCGGCACTTATCATGGAAGGCATCACTTTAGTAATTTCGCCGCTAATTTCGCTTATGAAAGATCAGGTGGCATCCCTTAACCAGGTCGGCATTCATGCGGCATTTCTCAACAGTTCCCTTACATATGGTCAATATCAGAAAGCACTTGCATTTGCATCAGAAGGACGCTATAAAATCATTTACGTGGCACCGGAAAGACTGGAGACAGCAGAATTTCTCAACTTTGCTTTGCAATCGAAAATATCTATGGTAGCTGTTGATGAAGCACACTGTGTATCCCAGTGGGGACAGGATTTCAGGCCAAGCTACCTGAAAATTATGGATTTTGTGGAGAAGCTTCCGGTGCGCCCGGTTCTCAGTGCATTTACGGCAACAGCCACAAAAGAAGTGAAGGAAGATATGATTGATATTCTGATGTTAAGAGATCCGGTTCTGGTGACGACTGGATACGACAGACCGAACCTATATCTGGGAGTGCAGACGCCAAAGGATAAATACAGTGCACTTAAGAATTTCCTGGAAATGCATTCCGACCAGTGCGGGATCATTTATTGTCTGACCAGAAAACTGGTAGAAGAAGTGTGTGTTCGTTTGAGTGACGATGGATTTTCTGTCACTCGTTATCACGCGGGACTTGGTGACAGTGAAAGAAGAGAAAATCAGGATGATTTTATTTATGACCGCAAACAGATCATGGTGGCTACCAATGCATTTGGCATGGGAATCGATAAATCCAATGTGCGGTATGTAGTTCATTATAATATGCCAAAAAATCTGGAATCCTATTATCAGGAAGTCGGAAGATGCGCCAGAGACGGTGAGGCAGGAGAATGCGTCCTTTTTTACAGCGGGCAGGATGTTGTGACGAACCAGCGGTTTATTGAATATAATCAGGATAATGACGAATTGGATGATTTTACCCGTGAGATCGTGATGGAGAGGGATCGGGAAAGATTGAAAAAGATGACCTATTACTGTTTTACCAATGAGTGTTTAAGAGACTATATTCTGCGTTATTTTGGGGAATACGGATCAAATTATTGCGGAAATTGTTCCAATTGTCTGAGCCAGTTCGAGACGGTGGATGTAACGGAAGAATCAGCAAAAATAGTGGAATGTGTAAAGACGAGCAGACAGCGATATGGAATCAATGTCATCCTTGATACAGTTCATGGGGCGAACACGGCGAAAATCAGGCAATATGGGATGAATCAGAATCCATGCTACGGAGCACTTGCAAAAATTCCGGACTGGAGATTGAGGCAGATCTTTAATCATTTGTTACTGGAAGAATATTTAAAGACAACAAGTGATGAATATATGCTTGTGAAACTGACAGAAAAGTCGGAAACTTTGCTTGAAAGACAAATTACTGTTGCGATGAAGATGGCGAAAGAGCAGGAGAAGCAGGAAAAAGCTGTGGTGAAAAAGAAGAAGAAAACTGCCGGTGTACTGCTTTCAGGTGAACAGGAAAAATTGTTCGAAAAACTTAGAATACTCAGGATGGAAATTGCAAAAGAAGAGAAAGTTCCGCCGTATATTGTATTTTCGGATAAGACACTGGTGCATATGTGTCAGATGAAACCGCAGAATAAAATGCAGATGCTGAAAGTGAGCGGTGTAGGAGAATTTAAATTTCAGAAATATGGAGAGAGGTTTCTGCAAGAGATAAATTGATGCAAAGGGAAGAGGATAATGAATATTACGTATGAATTAAAAAAGTCTTCACGTAAAACAATTGAAATAGAGGTGCGCCGGGATGGCTCCGTTCTGGTACGTGCCCCGCAAAATTGTCCGCAGTCAAGAATTGATTTATAGGTATTGAGAGGACTGTTAGAATGAAAGTATTAAAAGAAAAGTTTCGGCATCCTCTTGACGAGCTTGATGTTTTTTTATATACTAATACAGTATATGTAGAGACGTTGAAGAGGAATAGTAAGAAAGTAAGCTTTTTCAGAGAGCTGTCGGTTGGTGTGAGGCAGCAGGCAAGCATTCTGAACTCGCCTCGGAGTTCTTTCGGTGAATGTAAGTTAATGGTTCGTTTATGAAAATCATATACCAGAGTAGCCGGAAGCGGGAGTTCCCGTTATAGAATGAATGAGTGCATTGTCACGTAAGATGGCAGTGAAGAAGAGTGGTACCACGAAATGACAGGTCTTTCGTCTCTTTTGCGAGATGGAAGGCTTTTTATATTTCAGGCGGATTCATTTACCTGATATAAAGCGTCGTGTACTGACATAAAGCTGAAACACTTTAAATCCGGCGCATCATGAGCGCCAATTACAAGGAGGAAGAAGAAATGGCTGTACCTTATAATCATAAGGCAATCGAAAAGAAATGGAAAGAAAGATGGGCGGAAAGTCCGGTAAATCCGAAAGTCGATGAAAACGGAAATCCAAAGCCGAAATACTACTGCCTGGACATGTTCCCGTATCCGTCAGGAAACGGTCTTCATGTAGGACACTGGAGAGGATATGTTATTTCTGATGTATGGAGCCGTTATAAACTGCTTCAGGGATATTACATCATTCATCCGATGGGATGGGATGCATTCGGTCTCCCGGCAGAAAACTACGCAATCAAGATGGGTGTACATCCTGCAAAATCTACCGCAGAGAATGTGGCAAACATCAAACGCCAGATCAACGAAATCTCAGCTCTCTACGACTGGGATATGGAAGTAAACACAACAGATCCTGAGTTCTACAAATGGACACAGTGGATTTTTGTAAAGATGTTCAAGGAAGGTCTTGCATATGAGAAGGAATTTCCGATCAACTGGTGTCCGTCATGTAAGACAGGTCTTGCAAACGAAGAAGTTGTAGGCGGAAAATGTGAACGCTGCGGTGCGGAAGTTACGAAGAAGAACCTTCGTCAGTGGATGCTTCGAATCACCAAATATGCGGACAGACTCCTTAATGACCTGGATAAACTTGACTGGCCGGAGAAGGTTAAGAAGATGCAGACAGACTGGATCGGAAAATCTTATGGTGCAGAAGTAGATTTCCCGGTTGAAGGAAGAGAAGAAAAGATCACTGTTTACACTACAAGACCGGATACCCTGCATGGTGCAACTTTTATGGTACTTGCCCCGGAGCATAAGCTGGCGGCAGAACTTGCTACAGATGAAACAAGAGAAGCAGTAGAGAAATACATTTACGATTCTTCTATGAAATCAAATGTAGACCGTCTGCAGGATAAAGAAAAGACAGGTGTATTTACAGGAAGCTATGCAATCAATCCGTTAAACGGAGCAAAAGTTCCGATCTGGCTTTCTGACTACGTACTTGCCGATTACGGTACAGGAGCGATCATGTGTGTACCGGCTCATGATGACCGTGACTTTGAATTTGCTACCAAATTCAATATCCCGATCATTCAGGTAATCGCAAAAGACGGAAAAGAAATTGAAAATATGACAGAAGCATACACCGAAGCTTCCGGAACTATGATCAATTCCGGCGAATGGAACGGAATGGAATCCGCAGTTCTGAAAAAAGAAGCTCCGCATATCATCGAAGAACGCGGAATCGGTCGTGCAACTGTAAACTATAAGCTTCGTGACTGGGTATTCTCACGTCAGAGATACTGGGGAGAACCGATTCCAATCGTACACTGTCCGGATTGCGGTGCTGTACCGGTACCGGAAGATCAGCTCCCGCTTACTCTGCCGGATGTAGAATCCTACGAACCGACAGGAACCGGAGAATCACCGCTTGCTGCTATTGAAGAGTGGGTAAATACAACATGTCCGGTCTGCGGAAAACCGGCTAAACGCGAAACCAATACCATGCCTCAGTGGGCTGGTTCTTCATGGTATTTCCTGCGTTATGTAGATAACCATAACAATGAAGAACTTGTTTCCAGAGAGAAAGCTGATGCACTCCTTCCGGTAGATATGTACATCGGTGGAGTAGAACATGCAGTACTGCATCTGCTGTACTCACGTTTCTATACCAAATTCCTTTACGATATCGGTGTAGTAGATTTTGATGAGCCGTTCATCAAACTCTTCAATCAGGGAATGATCACCGGCAAGAACGGTATCAAGATGAGTAAGTCAAAAGGAAATGTTGTTTCACCGGATGATCTTGTAAGAGATTACGGCTGTGATGCACTGAGAATGTACGAACTCTTTGTGGGACCGCCGGAATTGGATGCAGAGTGGGATGACAGAGGAATCGACGGAGTATACCGTTTCCTTAAGAAACTCTGGAATCTCCTGATGGACAGCAAGGACAAAGACATTCGGCCGACCAAAGAAATGATCAAGATTCGCCATAAATTGATTTACGATGTCACGTCCCGCCTGGAAAGCTTCAGCCTGAATACGGTAATTTCCGCATTTATGGAGCATACGAACACATTGGCTGCAATCGCTAAGAAAGAAGGAGGAATCGATAAAGAAACTCTCGATACTCTGGCAATTCTGATCGCACCGTTTGCACCGCATATGGCAGAGGAAATCTGGGAAGAACTTGGCGGAAAAGGCAGCGTATTTGCAGCAGGATGGCCGAAATACGATGAAGAAGCCATGAAAGAAGACGAGATTGAAATCCCGGTACAGATCAATGGTAAAACAAGAGTTGTAGTTAAGATTTCTGCTGAAGCAACCAAAGAGGAAGCAATTGCGGCAGGAAAAGAGGCAATTGCAGATAAACTTACGGGAAATATTGTGAAAGAGATTTATGTGCCTAAGAAGATTATTAATATTGTAATGAAATAAGAGGGGATTGTTTAGAAGGGGACGCTCGAAATTAATCACCATTCGCTTCCGGACTCGCTCTCACTCGGGAAAAAACGCAGCAGTACTAAGCTTGCAGGGCGCCGCATGTGCGGCTGCTGCAAGCAAGTGCTGGCGTTTTTTACGGTCCGGAAGCGAAAGGTGATTAATTTCGAGCTGGTTTCCTCCTAGACGAGAATTCTTGGTAGGTTGAAAAGTTGTAGAAATTGTTAGGTTTGTGAATGGACGTCTTGCCTTTTTTAAAAAAGAGCAAGACGTTTTAAATTTGTTAAGGTGAAGAAATTTTGTATATTATCAAAAAACTTCCCCATACAACTTACCTATTGGCGGCAATTGAAAAGTCAGCCCGAAGTTCCCTGCTGTTCGATGCAAGGACCGTAGAAAACGTCAGCACTTGAAGGCAGAAGCCGCAGTATGCGGCGCCCTGGCTTCATAGTACTGCTACGTTTTCTCTCGAGCGAGAGCGAGTCCGGCATCGAACAGCAGGGAACTTCGGGCGTCCCTTTCTCAATCCCCTACCTCTTTTGCGGCACAATCTCCAACCAGTATCCATCCGGGTCTTCAATAAAATAAATCCCCATTGCCGGATTTTCAAAGCAGATACATCCCATTTCTTCATGGAGTTTATGTGCGGCTTCATAGTCATCTGTCTTAAACGCAAGGTGGAATTCACACTCACCGAGATCGTAAGGCTGTGTATGTTCTTTCAGCCATGTCAGTTCCAGCTCGAAATCCGTTTCTTCATTTCCAACGTAGACAATGATAAAATCATCATTGGTGATGCGGCGTTTTTCTTTCAGCCCCAGTGCTTTGTCGTAAAATGCAAGGGACTTATCCAGATCAGATACGTTATAATTCTCATGATACATCTTAAATTTCATAATAATCCTCTTTTCTGTGCAGTGCGCTTTGATTTCATATTTTCCTTTATCAGGAAAACAGCTTCCTTAGTTAGTTGACAGCGTTTCGGTCATCCGGATCCGGCCTTTATATTCCGGATATTCTGTTAGAAATCGGGAGATGATTTCCGGCTTCTCCCAGTAATGCATAGGATAGATACAGTCGCAGGATATTTTCTTTAGAAAATACAGCATCCCGTTTGCGTAATCTTCTTCCTGTCTGGGATCCAGTACGACAAAAGCGGTGGCCAGGGAATTATCCCCCAGATCTTCTGAAAGAGTATTGATCTCTTTTCGATAACTTCCCGTCATTTGGCGGTTGTATGAGTCGGATTCTTCTTCCCATACCCAGTCATTTAAATCACCTGCATGATAGAAAATCTCCGAGTTGTCTTCTATGAGAAATGCGACGCCTTTATCGGTTGAACGATAGGTGGTCAGCTTTTGCCCCTGCCAGAGTTCATAGGTTATATGAGCAGCAACTATTGTAAGTGGGATTTCCTCTGGTACAGTTTTGGGTGAAATATCTTTCGATAAAACAGCGTAGATACTCTGCATGCCCATATCGTTAAGGACTTGAAACACCGAAGGGTGGTAGTGGTCTCCATGTTTATGACTTGCTAACACCAGGATGGGCTTTGCCGGATTTAATTCCGGAAGACTTCCTTTAAAATAATCAAACAGATAATAACAGGTTCCGGTTTCCACAAGAAAACTGCTGTGGTAAATGTAGGTTACTTTCATTCGTGTTGCCCTTTCTGTCAGATTTTTGTTTTGATTTATTGTACTATAAGGAAAGAATTTTAGCAATAAGGTGCGCATTGATATTTTTAGACAAGATTGGTATAATACGAAGAGAATATTTTTCAGGAAATGAGAGGGCAAATCGCTCGGAAAGGCAGAAAAAGATGGACAACAAACAGACGCAGCAGAAAGTACTACAGATGATTCGCAGTATGAAAGAGATTTATGTAATTTTTTCGGATTGTACAAAATTACCTTATGTGATATGTGATCCGGAAACGTACGATGATGAGATACTCGTGTATTTTGATGTAGAAGAATGCAAAAATAAAGTGAGACAGCTGATGGAAGACAAAATCCCGGTGAAAATCGTAAAAATCGAAAATAAGAGTTTCCTGGAGTTTTATGTTAGCCTTTATCCGATGGGAGTCAATGAAATCGTATATAATCACGGTATGAAGGACGAAATAAGGATACAGCTGGAAGAGATGGTCACCAGAAAGAGTGATGAAAAGATGCCGTCCGGTAAGGAGAGAATCGAGAATCCGGAGCTTCATCTGACTGCAATTTACTATATGCAGACTGCGAGAAGGCTACCGCCTGAACAGGTACAAAAAAGCGAAGAACTTCGTGACTTGAATGAGGAAATGATGGCACATTTCAAAAAGGGACGTTATCTTGTAATTTCAAAAGAAGGAAAAGAGATGGTTGTACTGAAGCAGAAGGATGGAAAGGTATTCCAGCCGATCTTTACGGATGTACAGGAATTAGGGAAATTCCTGAGTGTGAACCGCACGCAGAAGTTTATGACAGGAATTGTAGACGCAGATAAGGTCATTGATATCCTGGTTCCGGAATCGGAGGGAGTAGCGATCAATCCGTTTGGTATTAATCTGCAGTTAAAAATGAAAAGAAAGTAAAAAAGAAAGAAAACGAAAGCTAAATAAAAAATATAATAAAAAAACAAAAATAATATTTATAATTTCCGAAAGAATGGTGTATAATAGAGACAACTTAAAAAACAACTCAAATGGAGGATGCGCACTCCGACGTAAGAGGAAGATGTCGCAAGAGTTCCGCTTGCGGAACTCTTTGTTCTTGGTCAGACTGTATAGATTCTTCATAAAAAGTTTACAATCCGAATATTGAATATCCTTAGATTAGGTCCTATAATGGTGAACTATCAGGATAGAAATGAGGATAAATTATGTTTTTTAATGTTTATAGTATGATTGGAAGAGCTCTTTATACATTTTTTCAGACCTTGATTTATGTGGTCCCGGCGCTTTTAATAGCTATATCCCTGCATGAATTTGCGCATGGGTATATGTCGTATCTTTTGGGAGATCCGACACCGAAGATGGATGGTCGACTGACCCTGAATCCATTCCGTCATCTGGATGTCTGGGGAACGCTTTGCCTGCTTGTTTTCCATGTGGGTTGGGCGAAGCCGATCCGCGTTAATACGAGAAATTATAAGAACAAAAGAAGAGATCTGATCCTTGTGGCAGCAGCAGGGCCACTTATGAACTTTATACTGGCTTTTGTGTTTATGCTGTTATATGGTCTGATCTATAAGTTCGGAACCAACGGTGTGATCATTAATTATTTGTATGTACTCAGTTATTATGGAGTGACATTAAATGTTGGGCTCGGAGTATTTAATCTGATTCCGGTTCCGCCTCTTGACGGAGCGAATATACTGGCAGAAATTGTACCAGCCGTAGATCGGTTCTACACTCGTTACCGCCGGTATGGATGGCTGGTCCTTCTGGCATTACTTGGTACGAGAGCACTTTATATTCCGATGGAGCTTGCGATGAATTCGATCATGGATTTCCTTCAGAACATTGTATGGACGATTTTGAGAATTGGTATTTCTGCTAGAACCGGAGGAGGAACGATCATATAGAGGATAAGGGAGTGCTAATATGGGGGATTTACAGGAGAGAGCGGCAGGTGTTGTCCGTGAAGTAAGAAAGGCAGGATACGGAAACATGTTAAAACGAATCCGTAGTCCTGCTTTTGAAAGCTTCTGGTAGGAATCTATGTATTTGGTTCGGTTTTTAAAACAGCTGTCTTGGCACTGATGCCGTTAATCTCTACCCGGTCATCGACTGCGATTACCAGACATTTGCGTCCGTCAATGATCCGCGTTTCTACAAGATCGGCACATTCCGGATTTACCTGGATCGTGATATCCGGTGTCTTAATCTCGAATTTCTTAGTGTTTGCCACATTGGCAGCTAAAAGAGAAGTATTTTCACCTGCAGCTGCGTCAAACTGCTCATCGAAAGTTTCCAGATTTTCTTCTTTCACTCCGCTCTTTGCCAGAAGATATTTGACTTCGGCTTTATCAAGGGCGAGCGGCTCCGGATTCTCCGCATTCTGCTCGATCAGTTCGTTCAGATTCTCATGGATGTTCTTGACTACTTCATACTCGCAGTCCTCTCCAAGTGTTTCCTCAATCAGAGCTTTGAAAGTCTCTTTCTGACTGCCGGCAGTGAGAGGAGGAACGCAGCCAAGAAGTGTATCGGTAAGACCGTTTGCCAGATTTTCCGCATTCTTCGAATAGTACAAAAGACTGTGAATGTCGGTGCTTCGGTCATTGAATGCCGGGAATAGGAATCCGGCATCCGGCATTTCCACGATCCAGTCGCGGATGCGCTCATGGAAACTGTTTTCCTCGGCATGGTAGCTGAGTGCCGGCTTGGAAAGCTTCACCGGACAGAAGCAGCATAGGATATAGTCAAACACTTCATCGGATGCATCGAACATCTCGGTTCCGTCGGAAGCCTTTCCGGGAATATCGTATACGGCATGGATCAGAAGAATCAGATAGTTCTCCGGAAAATCATAGGAATCAATGACGCGGTTATAAAATTCCGTGAGAAGATCATCATCCGTAAGACGGCTGTTTCTCAGTTTCAGGAGAAATTCCTGTGTTCCGCCCTCGGACTCGGTTTCCAGAGGAAATTCCATATTCAGAAGATTCTTTCCGATCGTGCCGGAAAGGGATTTACGGAAAATGTCGAAATATTTAAACATCTCTTCTTCCGGAAGGGAGAGAAAAGCTTCTTTGAGTTCGGTCTTCTTTTCTTTTTCAGCATCGACATAACATCCGCAGATGCGGGTAATCGCACAGTTCGTCGGAGTGAATTGTTTCTTGATCTCGGTCACTTCTTTTTTATTCATATGTAAGTACTCCTTTGCTCGTAAATTTGATCGGCGTGATAAATAGTATAGCGCAAATTTGACTTCAGGACAAATATTAAATATTTATAAAATCATGGGAAAAAGAAAAAACTTCATTGATTCTTGATTTTACAGAGAATAAAATAAAAAAACAGGCAGAAATGTCTGGGGGGAGAGGGAGGCTAATCGAAACAACAGGAGGAACTAAGGAATGTCGAAATTTTGTGTGAAAAAGCCATACACTGTGCTGGTGGGCGTGGTGATGGTTCTGGTACTTGGCTTTATCAGTTTTACCAGAATCACAACAGATTTATTGCCCACGATCACATTGCCTTATGTAATGGCAATCACGACGTATCCGGGAGCAACGCCGGAGAAGGTGGAAAGTGCAGTGACACAGCCCCTTGAAAGTTCATTGGGTACGGTGAACGGGGTAAAGAATGTGACCAGTACATCGGCTGAGAATTACAGTCTGGTCATTTTGGAATTTGAAGAAGATACGAACATGGATGGAGCCATGGTGAAATTATCCACTGCGGTGGAGCAGCTTAGAGGAGTACTCCCGGAAGAAGCAGGGACGCCTATGCTGATGGAGTTGTCGCCGGATATGCTTCCCACGATGACTGTCAGCCTGGATTATGATGGAAAAGATGTCAAGGAGTTAAGTAAATTTGCCGAAGATACCTTAATTCCGTATCTGGAAAGGCAGGACGGTGTAGCAAGCGTGAACAGCACCGGTCTTACGGAAGAGAAGGTGGAGATCCGTTTGAACCAGGCGAAGATTGATAATGTGAATGACCGGCTCCTGGCGAAGATCGACAGCAAATTTGCGGAAGCAAAGGAGAAACTGGACAAGACGGAAAGCGAGCTTGCTGCCTCTAAAGGTGAGATCGCAAGCGGAAAAAATGAACTGGCAAGTCAGCAGGATTCCACTTACGATGAACTTGCACGATACAGTCAGCTGATGGATGAAGCGATGGCAACATCGGCTTCTTATCAGGCGCAGGTGAACGGACTTAAGACTAGCCAGGCGGCCCTTTCGGCTGAAAAAGATGCGTACAATGAACAGATCGTTCCGGCTTATGATCAGATTAATGAAGTTCTTTCTCAGATCGGTCCGATGATGGGAGTTCAGAATTTAAGCGTGTCCACGATTCTGGCAGATGAAACGCAGGCAATGTTCCGGCAGGTGAAGCTGATGATCGAAAATATGGCGCAAATGCAGCCGGACAATCAGGAGCTGGCATCCCTTTCAGAGAATTTTACATGGGAAAATCTTTCGATGATGGAAGAAAAGGTAACGGTACGTCTTCCGCAGATCGATACGGAACTTGCGAATCTGGAAACAGAAATCGCAGCGGCTCAGATGGTACTGGAGCAGGTAAATACACAGGTTGAAGAGGCAAAGAATAATTATGCCTCTGTGGAAAAGGGAAAACTTTCGGCAGCGGCGGCATTTGGAGCGGCTTCGGCACAGCTCTCTGCAGGAGAAAGCCAGCTTACAAGTGCACAGGCACAGCTTGATGAGGCAAAAGAGCAGTACCAGTCGGCAAGAGAGACGGCGCTTAAGAGTGCAAATATCGATGCGCTTGTCAGCATGGATACCCTTTCTAACCTCATTTATGCGCAGAATTTTGAGATGCCGGCCGGATATATCAAAGATGGAGACAAGCAATTCCTCCTGAAAATCGGAGATAACTTTGATTCGCTGGAAGAACTTCAAAATACACTGCTCTGCAATCTGGATGGAATCGGTGATGTGAGACTTTCTGATGTTGCGGATGTGACACTGATTGATAATTCTGGAGAAAGCTATGCGAGAATTAACGGAAATGATGCCGTGATGTTAAGCATCATGAAATCGTCAACCGCAGGGACCTCGGATGTTTCCGATAAGCTGAACCGGGCAATCGAAGAACTGGAAGAGAAATATGAAGGTCTTCATATAACATCACTAATGGATCAGGGAGATTATATTAAACTGATCATACAGTCTGTCCTTAAGAATCTGGTTTACGGTGCTATCCTTGCAATCCTTATTCTGGCGCTGTTCTTGAAAGATGTGAAACCGACGATCGTTGTCGCGTTCAGCATTCCGCTCAGTGTATTATTTGCAATTGTGCTGATGTATTTTTCGAATGTAACACTGAATATTATTTCACTTTCCGGACTTGCGCTCGGAGTCGGCATGCTGGTGGATAATTCCATCGTCGTGATTGAAAATATTTACAGATTAAGAAGTATGGGAGTTCCGGCGCCGAAAGCTGCGGTTCAGGGAGCAAAGCAGGTGGCAGGTGCAATTTTTGCTTCGACACTTACCACAATCTGCGTGTTCCTTCCGATTGTATTTACAAAGGGGATGACGCGTGAACTCTTTGCAGATATGGGACTTACGATTGCCTATTCTCTGATTGCCAGTCTAATCGTGGCACTTACGTTTGTGCCGGCAATGAGTTCGACGGTACTGAAAAAAAGTACAGAAAAAACGCATCCATTTTTCGATAAGGTGCTGGCGCTTTACGATAAGTCGCTGAGAATTTGTTTGCAGAAGAAATGGATTCCGCTCGGCCTTGCAATTGCACTTCTTGTCGGTGCGGTTTATGGAACGACAAGAATGGGACTGGAACTGATTCCGAATATGAGCAGCAATTCTATCAGTGTTTCTCTGACGATGAATGAAAATCTGGATCAGGATACAATTTACCGGGAGGTAGATAACTTTACGGAAGAGATTGCGGATATCGAAGGAGTCGAGACGGTCGGTGCCATGTCTGGGGGAATGACGATGAATGTTATGTCCATAAGCGGTATGTCAACCGGAGAAAAGCAGACACAGTTTACGTTCTATGCGCTTCTCGATGAGGAACATGAAAGTGACGGAGATGTGATTGGGAAGAAGATCGCAAAACTTGGTGAGGGTCAGGAAGATACATGCGAAATTGAAGTTTCCTCTTCCGGAATGGATATGTCTGCGCTTGGCGGAAGCGGAATGGAAATTGATATTCAGGGACAGGATTTGGATACGCTTCTTGCAATCAGTGAAGATGTGAAAGCAATCCTTGAACAGGTGGAGGGCTTTGAAGAAATCACAAATGGTCAGGAAGAACAGGACTCGGGAATAAAGCTTGCCCTTGATAAAGATGCAGCGATGAGAAACGGTCTCACAGTTGCGCAGATCTATTCTGAGCTGGCAACGGCTCTTACTACAGAAAAGACGGCAACGTCCCTTACTTTGGACGGAAATGAATATAGTGTGATCATCGTGGATGAATCGGATACGCTGACAACGGAAAATCTGATGGATTACACGTTTGAGACCACAACCAAGGATGAAGAAGGAAACGATGTGACGGAAGAACATAAACTCAGTGAATTTGCCACAAAGGAAGATGCGAATAGTATATCTTCCATTTATCGTGAGAATCAGGCAAGACAGATTTCGGTAAATGCAGTGACGAAAGAAGGCTACAATACCTCCCTCCTCGGAAGAAAGGTACAGAAGCTTCTGGATGAATATGACGTGCCGGAAGGGTACACGGTGGAGATGGCAGGAGAAGTGGTAAGTGTACAGGATACGATGTCGGATCTGATTCAGATGATTGCCCTTGCTGTTGCCTTTATTTACCTGATCATGGTGGCACAGTTCCAGAGCCTGTTGTCACCGTTTATCGTAATTTTTACGATTCCGCTTGCTTTTACAGGAGGACTTCTGGCACTTTGGGGGACCGGACAGACACTTTCTATGGTGGCGATGATCGGATTTCTGGTACTTGCGGGTGTGGTTGTAAATAATGGTATTGTATTTGTAGACTATGTTAACCAACTCAGACTTTCCGGTATGGAGAAAAGAGAAGCGCTTGTCAAGACAGGTAAGACCCGTATGCGTCCGATTCTGATGACTGCGCTTACAACGATTCTTGCGATGTCCACGATGGCACTTTCACAGGATATGGCATCTGCGATTGGCAGAGGAATGGCGACAGTAACGATCGGCGGTCTCGCCTATGCGACACTTATGACACTTTTCATTGTTCCGGTGATGTATGATATTTTCTTCCGAAGGGAATTAAAAGTGATAGATGTGGATACGGATGTAGAGACAGAAAGCAAAATGATGTAAATAAAAAGGAGAGATGTCCTGACGGCATCTCTCTTTTCGGTATATGCATATTAGCTTAACATTCCCATTAATACCTGGTTTACAAGCTTTCCGTCTGCTTTACCTTTCACACGCGGCATCAGATCTTTCATGATTTTACCTTTATCTTTAGCGGTCGGTGCTTCGATACCAAGTTCAGCAAGAACAGAAGCGATGACTTCTTTGATCTCAGTTTCATCCATCATTTTCGGAGCGTACTGTTCAAGGACAGCCAGACGCTTGGTACATTCTTCGATAATATCGGTACGGTCTGCCGGAGTCAGCTCCAGAGTTTCTTTGACCTGCTTGATCTCTTTGAGGATAACCTGAACTTCTTCTTCCTCTGTCAGATCGGCACGTTTATCAATGGCTTTGTTCTTAAGAGCAGCCAGAAGAGCAGATAAGGTTTCTTTGGTGTCTTTGTCTTTTGCTTTCATCGCAGCGACCATTGCGCTTCTTACTTCATCAATTTTACTCATCATACAATCCCTCCATGTTTTATCTAAACATCATTATACATGATTATGCGGAAAATTCCAGAGGAAATTTTGCGGACATACAATTGAAAAGAAGCGGCAAAGATGATAAGATTCTGCTAGAAAAAAACAGTAGAGGAAGTTTCAAATGGCGTTATGTGAATTATGCCCAAGGAAATGCAGGGCAGACAGAGAAAATGGAAAGATAGGATTCTGCGGAGAAACAAGTGAAATAAGGGTTGCAAGAGCAGCCCTTCATATGTGGGAAGAACCCTGCGTTTCCGGAGAAAAAGGTTCCGGTACGGTGTTCTTTACCGGATGCACACTCAGATGCGTGTTCTGTCAGAATCATGTGATTTCAGACGGAGAAGTGGGGAAAACCATATCGGTGAGGCGTCTTGCGGATATTTTCCATGAACTGGAGAGCCAGGGAGCGAATAATATCAACCTTGTAACGCCGGGACATTTTACACCACAGATCATCTCCGCGCTGGAAACGGCGAAACGAGAAGGGATGGACCTTCCGGTTGTCTGGAATTCGGGAGGATATGAACTTCCGGAGACTTTGAAAATGACAGACGGTTATGTGGATATTTATCTGCCGGATTTTAAATATTTGCATCCTTTACACGCGAAGGAATATTCAATGGCAGAAGATTATCCTGAAGTGGCAAAAGCCGCGATTAAAGAGATGGTGCGACAGATAGGAAGACCCAGATTTAACGAATCAGGAATCATGATAAAAGGAGTGATCGTACGCCACCTTCTTCTGCCGGGGTGCCTTGCTGATGCGAAAAGGATCGTGGAGTATCTGTATCGGACCTATGGAGATCAGATTTACTTAAGCCTCATGAATCAGTATACACCGCTTGATTCTCTGGATAAAGAGCGTTATCCGCGACTTGCGAAAAAAGTGCCGGAATATGCCTATGAACGTTTGGTGGATTATGCAATCTCACTTGGAATTACACAGGCATTTATACAGGAAGGCGAGACGGCGAAAGAGAGCTTTATTCCGCCGTTTACGTTGGAAGGAGTATAACTGATTAGATGCTGACATTATAAAAAAGAGGGACAGTTAAGATGAAAAGACAGATTGATATGAATGAAATTTCCGATGGAAAATTGTATGGGAGCAATGATATGGTAAAGGCAGACTGCGGCAACTGCGAGGGATGCTCAGCGTGCTGCCGGGGAATGGGAAGTTCTATTGTTTTAGATCCGCTTGACACTTATCGGCTTTGTAAAGGACTGAATATGAAATTTGAGGAACTTCTGGCGCAGAAAGTGGAACTGAATGTGGTGGATGGCCTGATCCTTCCTAATATAAAGATGGCAGCTGTGAATGATAGGGAAAAAGAAAAATGCGGCTTTTTAAATAATGACGGCAGATGCAGTATTCATCCGTTTCGCCCGGGGATCTGTCGCCTTTTCCCGCTGGGACGTTATTATGAAAATGGAAGTTTCCGGTATTTCCTACAGGTGAATGAATGTAAAAAAGAAAATCTTGCCAAGGTAAAAGTGAAAAAATGGATTGATACACCGGATTTGAAATCCTATGAGAAATTTGTGAATGACTGGCATTCCTTTCTTTTGAGGCTTGAGGATTATGTTGCAGCAAATCAGGAAGAGCAAAAAGCGGTAAGCATGTACATTTTACAGCACTTTTATGTGGTTCCGTATGATGTGGAAAAGAGCTTTTATTTACAGTTCAGGGAGCGACTTACAAAAGGGTATGAAGAGCTTGGGATAGAGGAGTAGAGGAATCACAAAATTCTTTGTAATGACAAGAATTGACAAATGTGAATTAATGTGAATCACAATGACAAACGGTTCGGTTCTGTTGACAACGGGCTGTTGGAACGGTATACTACACAAAGTACGTTTTGGCTAGAATTTATTTACTGAAAATAGGACAAAAATACGAAAGAGTGGAGAAAGAAAATGAATTTTGAATCAGCAGGATTAACCGGAAAAGCGAGTATTGATAAGCCGTGGCTTAAATACTATCCAGAGCAGCTGCGCAATCTGGAAGTACCAAAGATGACGGTAGAGTCTTTTTTGAAGATGAAGAATCCGGATGACAGCAAAACAGTATTTGAATATTACGGTACAACGATTACCTGGAAAAAACTGTGGGAGGAAGTTGAGATTGCAGCCAAGGCTTTAAAGGTACTTGGATTTGATGAAGGTGACAGAATCCCGGTATTTTTACAGGCTGTACCGTCACATTTTATCCTTTTTCTTGCAGCAGAGAAGATTGGCGCAACTATGATCTGCCGTGATGACGTTCCGGAGGAGCTTTGTTTTGCAATTCGTAAATCAAAAGCTTCAACGGCTTTTGTCCATGATTATACGTCAAAAGAAGATGAAGAATTATTCAGAGCGACAACTCCGATGACACGTATGATCAAGGTTTCACCTTTTGATTATGCAGATAAGAACTGTATCCCTGACTATATCATGAAGGAGATTGAATCCCGTTATCCTGCCGAGACAGAGACCGGTGAAGGGGATCTTACCTGGGATGAATTCATGAATCTTGGAAGAAATTATATCGGTGATTTTGCAGCACCGGCGAATCCTAACAGACCGCTGTTTGGCGCATACACAAGTGGATCCACAGGAATTTCCAAACTGGTTATTCATTCAGGAGCCAATATTGTAGCTGTTGCATTCCAGATGTCTGTATTTTTGCCGCAGACGGAAGAACAGGAAACATGGTGGATTCCGATTCTGACACCGGCACTTGTTGCGGTAACGGTTTCCATGATGGTATTTCCATTATCGGCAGGTCTTCGTGTAAATCTGGATCCATTCTGTCCAATCGACGATATTGATGTGCGGTTTATGGAATTGAAACCGAATTATTGGGCATTGATTCCGATGATGTGCGAGGTCATGATGAACAGTAAGAGAATTCCGGATGATTACGATATGTCGCATCTTAGAAGTATCGGACCTGGTGCGGAATCCATGAATGAGAGAAAATATCGTGAAGTGGAAGAATTCTTCAACAGACATAATTGCCTGCAGAAAATCAGTGCCGGTTATGGACAGAGCGAAGGCGGTTCCTGCTTTACACTTCCAAATCCTTTGTTCCCGCTTAAGGATGGATGCGTTGGTATGCCGATGTCTGCAACAACTCTTGCAGCATTTGATTCTGAGACTCTGGAAGAAAAGGGATATGGAGAGATCGGTGAGATCTGCATGGATGGACCGTCGAAGATGCTTGGATACAGCGGTTATATGGGAGATGAGATGACGGAGCGTACTCTGATCGCTCATCCGGACGGCAAGATCTGGCTTCATACAGGTGATATCGGATATATCACGGAGCAGGGTATTGTGCATGTACTTGGTCGTGGATTTACAGAACGTTTCGGCGGCGGATATTTATTTATGATGAGAATGGAAAGTCGCGTTGTTGAGGCAGAAGGCGTAAAAGACGGTTTCTTCTGTCTGGTACCGGATCCGGATCATGAAGGATATTTCCTTCCTTATCTGTATGTTATCCTGGATGAAGGAAAGACATTGGAAGAAGTAAGACCGGCAATTCTTGCTACACTGGAAGAATATGAATATCCGGTCGACATTACAGTTATTAAAGAAAGACCATATTTCCATTTCAAGACGAATAGAAAAGAATTAACAGCAGCGATCGTTGCAAGACTGGCAGAAAAAGGAACCGGAAAGATGAAAGTGATCTGGACAGAGAACGAGATGGCTTCCGGATACCAGATCTGCTACAGTACGAACAGTGTATTTAACGGATGCAAATACGTAGATGTGCCATCTAAGCAGAAGCTTCAGGAAGTAGTTGGCGGTCTGAAGAAGGGAGAACGTTACTATGTAAGGGTACGTGCTTTCAATTCTACAGGAAGTACAATTTTCTATTCCGCTTGGTCGGAGACAGAGTCTATCATTCATACTTCTATCGAGCTTAAGAATGCAGCAGCAGGTATCGAAGTATCATGGACGAAGGTAAATGGAGCAACCGAATATCGTATCTATCGTAAAAAATTCGGTGACAGCAACTTCACAAGAATTGCTGTTATCAGAGACGATAATCTTTATCTTGATGATGAAGTGGAAAACGGAGCACGCTATTGCTACTATGTAGTTCCGCAGGTTGGCGGCGTGAAAGCTAC
>JAXFTO010000163.1:0-6290 GCA_034176745.1 Bariatricus sp.
ATTGGTTCCTGCAAAACGGAGAGCTGTATGGCGTGTCACGCCGATTACTGCCGCCTTGGAAGATACATAAGCTGCACCGCCGCATCCCATAACACCAGCAATGGAAGCCACATTTACGATAGAACCGTAACCAGTCTTTGACATTTCTGCTGTAGCGGCACGCATGCAGTACATAGTTCCTTTCTGATTAATCTCAACGATCCGGTCCAGATCCTCGTCTTTGAAACGATCGATTGGCTTCAGGCCTTCTTCAAGAACTCCTGCATTATTGATCAGGATATCTACTTTTCCATATGCCTCAACAGCTTTTGCTACCAGCATGTCCGCATCTCCTTTTTTGGAAATGTCTGTCACGACCGGAAGCACTTCTCCTCCTGCTTCGCGGATTACATCGGCAACATCTTTAAGCTGCGCTTCTCTGCGGGCACTGATCACAACTTTTGCTCCTTCTTTTGCAAAAAGTTTTGCTGTTGCAGCACCTACTCCGGAATTTCCTCCTGTGATGATAGCGACTTTTCCTTCTAAACGGCTCATTTTCTCGTCCTCCTATTGTGATTTTTGTAACATATAGTTTATTGTAACCGTTATCCGGCATCCGGTCAATCTGTTTTGCCTTCGGATAAGAGCTTATTTTTCTGTCAATTGTGCAATCTCCCGATTCACTCTGTTTCTAAGCGAGATCAAGTACATATCGGATTTCGGATACCGCTTAAATGTCAGCGTTTCGTCCAGTTCTCCTTCGATCAGTTCCATAACATGCTCTTTACCGGTAAGACTTTCCAGCAGCTCCAGTGCCCGAAGATCCGTCAACGCTTCATAGTGTACCATCATACGGATGGATTCTTCCGGATATCCGTCCGCTCCCGGATATACAAGGAACGGATCTCCCGACGGGAATGCATTTCCCGCATCCGTTACCTGATATGGATCGATATGCTCAAATGAATGCTGACTGTTATAGAAATTATATCCCCAGTGCAGAATTCCGATAATATCATATTTATATAATTGAACACCGTAAATACGGTTTCTTGCGGATGGCATAGACATAAAGCGGTTACTTACTTCGTAAAACTGGCCCGTGCAATAATAGGTCCACATATCCGTAAGGCCATGTGCCAGAAATTCTTCGATCTCATTATTTCCGGGTATCGGTTTGCTAATTAGGCCGTGCTTGTAGAACTCATAGCTCGAAAGGGCATCAAATGTGTGGAATCCATCCAGCATATTCCCCAACGATTCTTTTGCAGCCTTGAAGGATTCCAGATGCATCTCCCTCGGTTCATCCGAGATGTGGAAATAGGTCACATCTGCGATCTCCCATTCTCTTAACTTTGCAACCAGTTCCGGTGGTATGCCGGAGATGCTGCCGTTAATCCTTTGTATTATATCGACCCTTCTCTGGGCACGGGTTGCTGCCAGATTTGCAAATAAAGCAAGCGCCGAAGCACTGAACCGGACAACAGGAATTGTACTTACCATTTTGGGAGGAGCAATCTTCCTGGTTAATATTTTTAAATAAGTGTAATTAAAGATAGAGGCAGGAGCGTATTTCACTTCTGCCTTTAAAATCTCATAATTCCATTCTTTTAAGGGACTCTTCGATTCTTAATCCGTATTTACAATTATCTTGTCAGTTCCAGATACAAATCTTTATACTGTTTTGCCGAATTGTCCCAAGAGAAATTCTTATCCATATCTCTCTGAACCATTTCATCCCAGCACCAGCGATTTGTGAAGTATAATGTCTTCGCTCTGTTAATTGCATCCAGCAGAAGCCCAGCATCATAACGGTCAAATGTGAATCCGTTTCCAGTATTATAGAACATGTTGTAAGGTTCAACAGTATCTTTAAGACCGCCTGTCTCACGAACGATCGGGATCGTTCCGTAATGCATAGCAATCAGCTGTGTAAGTCCGCACGGTTCAAACTGTGATGGTACAAGGAAGGCATCTGCACCTGCATAAATTCTGTGAGATCTTGTCTCATCATACATAATGTTAGAACATACATTTCCTTTATATGCGTTCTCATAGTAACGGAATGCATTCTCATATACAGCATCTCCGGTACCCAGAATAACAACCTGTGTATGTTCATCCATGATCTGACGGAAAATGCTGTTGATCAGATCAAGTCCCTTCTGGTCTGTAAGTCTGGAAATAAGTCCGATCACGAACTTATGATCATCCTGAACAAGTCCCAGTTCCTCCTGCAGTCTGCGTTTATTTTCTCTCTTTTTCTCTAATACATTAGTAATGTCATAGTTCTCATAAATCTTCGGGTCTGTACTGGTATTCCAGATATCGTAGTCAATACCGTTAACAATACCTCTTAATTTTCTCCAGTGATGTCTCATGTGGGCATCCAGCTTTTCTCCATAGTACGCGGTCTGGATTTCTCCGGCATATGTATGGCTGACTGTTGTAATCATGTTGCAATATGCAAGTCCGCCTTTTAACATGTTCGCATCGTTATAGTTCACTTTCAGCATGTCTTTGTTGAATACATAATCCGGAAGTCCAGACCAGTAACGAATCGTAGGAATATTGTAAATTCCCTGGAAACGAAGGTTGTGGATTGTCAGGATTGTCTTAGCCGTTGTAAGCTTTGTATTTTCAAATAAGGTTCTGAGATATACCGGAACCAAAGCTGCCTGCCAGTCGTGACAATGAATAATGTCCGGAATCCAGTTCATGTAATTCAGTGCCGCAAGTGCTGCTTTTGAGAAATAGCAGTATTTCGGGATATCATCGATCAAGTTAACATATGGATTTCCGTTGCTAAAGAATTCTTCATTATCAATGAAATCATATACAACTCCATCCCATACATATTCCATGATTCCTACATAGAATGATTTTCCATCTTCACATAAGCTCATCTGGAATGCTCCCTTATATACCATCTTCTGCTGATATTCCCATGGAATGCATTTGTAACGCGGAAGAATTACTTTCACATCGCAATTCTGTTTTACTAACGCTTTCGGAAGCGCATACATTACGTCTCCGAGTCCACCGGTCTTTACAAATGGATAACATTCTGAACCGATAAATGCAATACTTCGTCTAGGACTCATATATATCTCCTGTTTCAATTCTTCTTTCACTTCTTCGGCAGGAACCTCTTCTACTGCCGGCGCTTCTTCTTTTACTTCTGCTACAGGTGCCTCTTCCACCGGCGCTTCTTCTACTTCTGCTACAGGTGCCTCTTCCACCGGCGCTTATTCTACATCAGCTACAGGTGCCTCGTCCACCGGTGCTTCTTCTTTTGCTTCTGCTGCAGGTTCTTCTTCCGTAACCTCAACTGCCGGTGTTGCCTCTGCTGCCGGTGTTTCTTCTTTTACTTCTGCCGTCGGTTCTGCAGAAGCAACAGGCTCTTCTGCTTTTGCCTCTGCCGCCTTTGGTTCTTCTTCCTTTACTTCTTCTACAGCTTTGGCCGCAGGTTCCGCTTTCTTTCTTGTTGTTCTCTTTGTGGTCGTCTTCTTTGCTGTGGTTTTCTTTGCAGCTGTCGTCTTCTTGGCAGCTGTTTTCTTCACAGCTTTCTTCTCCTCAGGAACTTCTGCCTTCTCTTCTTTATCTGCAGGTTCTGCTCCTGCCTTAGTTTCTTCTTTTACAGCCTCATCCTTCACTTCTTCAGCTTTCAGCTGCTCTGTTTTTCCCTCTTCAGTTTTCTCTGCTTCCTTAGCAATTTCTTCTGTTACAACTTCTTCTTTCGGCTCTACATTTGCGACAGCTTCAACTGAAGCTTTCTTTGTAGTCTTTCTCGTTGTAGTACTTTTTTTTGTTGTAGTTTTGGTAGTTCGTTCTCTTGCCATTTTATACCTCTCCATATACAATTCTAATGTTTAACAGTTAGTAGTTTCTTAGAATCTTATTCTATTATAGCACAGAAATCCATAAATGGGAAAATTTCGTTTTCTTTTTTAAGATACTGCAAATATTTTTTACAAAGATCACCCTATCAACACTTTTTTCCTTTTCTTATCATACAGTGTCGATAAGGATTGCCCTGCATGGTGCTCCATCTGCACCTCCGAGCTGAATCGGTGCTGCATTTAATAAATAGCAGCCTTCCGGAACAGCACTCAGCCGAATTCCTTCCAGTAATACTACCTCTGCTCCTAAAAGTATGAGATGTACTTCCATCGGTGTATCCTCGGGGCCCACCGTCTGAGATTCATTTCCAATCAGGAAGATACCCTCACCTGCAAAGACTTCAGCAGCTTCCTTAGATACTACTGCGTTTCCTTTAATCAATATTCTTTTTTTCGATTCCGGTCTTGTTTGTTCTGCTTTTTTCAGAATATCCTTTGCATCTTCAGCAGTCACAATCCCGTCATGTTCTGCCACGTAAGCATATCCAACAAATTTTTCCAGTCTCATTTCATCGATGGTTTTCCCATTTTTGTAAAAATGAAAAGGGGCATCAACATGTGTTCCGTTGTGAGCACACATACGAAATACCGATAAATTACACGGTGAATTCTCGGAAATCTCAGATATGATTTCTTTTTCCGGTGCAGGATCTCCGGGAAATACACTGCACCCGAAGACCTCCTGCGAAATATCATATATTTTCATCCAATATTCCTCCATAACCTCTTTTTAACAAGTATAGCACAAAAGTATCTTATTGAAGAAATATTGTTTTATAAAATACGCTGTTACATCTCCCGAATAGTTTTTCTTAATTTTCTGCCGGTACCGGATTGGATACGCTGACTTTATGATCATACCATTTTTCTTTTGTTCCAATCAGTGCAAGATCAAACTCTTCATCCAGAGCCGGAACCGGAACATCAAATCCGTTTACTTCTTCTGTGGTTCCATCACTATATGTAACCGTATCTACTGTCGGCTGTAAAAGCTCGGCGCCTTCTTTTGCTGCATCTTGTGCAAGTCCCGGATACAAGTTCACGATATTCTTTGATGTAAGTGAAATGTGGATCGTCATTTTTCCGTCTTTTACTGTAAGTGTTCCTTTCCCTTCGCAGGCTTCATTTACATGAAACATTCCACTGTCTGTATTAAATTCTGCACTGTAGGTGCCATCTTCCAGCTCGCAATCCGGATTTTCTTCCGCTGAATCCTCATTCACAGTATCTTCTACTTTCGCTGCGTTATCCCCTTCTACATTCTCGCTCTTATTCCCGCATCCAAATACAAGTGCAGATGCAAGAACCGCCATTCCTAAAAGTGCTGCAATTTTCTTTCTCATGTTCCTTACTCCTTTTCTTTTTTGTCGTTCTTCGATATTACTCAAAAAATAAAATGTACCTTCCCCAATCCACTGGCAAAAGGCACATTCTATAAATAATACACGTAAATAACACTCTCAAGGTAAATCAGGCTCCTGTCTGCGCAGTGTCTGAAAATGGGAATGCAAAACATCATTATTATCGGCTGCAACCAGTTACTCGTGGCCTGTGGGATGATCCCACTCCGTTTTCACGCAGGCAGGTCTCCTGACTTACGGATCGTAATCCAAGACCGCCTTCCCGATCGCTCAGTGACATTTATGGCCTTGAACTCCCCGTTTACAGTGACGAGTTCGTACAGGACTTCCACCTGTTTCCCTTTTAATCAGACAGCCTCGCTGCCTGAACCTAACGTACATACCTTATCACAAACCGTTAATAATGTAAAGCATTTCATAGATGATGGGAAATTTATCCCACATCTAATATGATTTCGGTTTATACCGAACATCATGAACCGAATACACTGTAATAAACGCATCCGAATCATTTTCATTCATAAATTTCATCAGTTTCTGGTATTCATGTTTATCCACAATTGCAATGATCTCTCTGGACTCCTGCATCGTATATGCTCCGATCGCTTCATAGATCGTAGCTCCGCTGTGAAGCACATTTAAAATGAAATCTCGCACTTCATCCTCTTTCCTGGACACGATACAGACTCTCTTTTTTTCATTCTGACCGAAAATAAAATAGTCCAACACGATTCCATTGAAATACGTGCCGATCACACTGAGCACAACCGTCTTGGAATCATATACAAATGCTGCAGAAAGCGCCACACACATTCCCGCAAGAGACATCGCTTTGCCAAGCTCCATATGAAGATATTTATTCATAATCTTCGCGACAATATCAAGCCCACCGGATGATGCATTTCGGGTGACATGCTCCCACTACTTAAGCCCTAAAGCTTTGAAGTAGGGGCTTCTTACTCAATAGCCCGATAGGGCTAAGTATCAATAAGCTATCCCCGCGTGCCCCGCGGTTCTTTTCTGCCCGGTTACGGGCATATTTCAGGCG
>JAXFTO010000164.1:0-24390 GCA_034176745.1 Bariatricus sp.
CTGAAGTTCTATGCATCTGTCCGTATGGATGTCCGCCGCGTGGAGACACTGAAGCAGGGCGGTGAGATGGTAGGTAACCGTGTGCGTGTGAAGATCGTGAAGAATAAGATCGCTCCGCCGTTCAAGGAAGCAGAGTTCGACATCATGTTCGGCAAAGGAATCTCGAGAGAAGGAGATATTCTGGATCTTGCAGCCAATGTTGACGTGATCAATAAGAGCGGTGCATGGTATGCTTATAATGGCGAGAAGATCGGACAGGGAAGAGAGAATGCAAAGATTTATCTCTCTGCTCATCCGGAGATCATGGAAGAAGTGGAACAGAAGGTCAGAAATCATTATGGGCTGGATGGCGCGAAAGAAGAAGCACAGGATGAAGAAGAATAACAGCAGGTGCAGATGCGTATGATGATTACGGAGATAGAACCGGTCACGAAGACCAGATATAAGATTTACATAAATGAAGAGTTTGCGTGCATATTGTACAAAGGTGATATGAATTCCTTTGGTATAAGCAAAGGTGCGGAACTCTCTGAGAAAGCATGGAAGCGATTGAAGGAAGAAGTACTGCTGAAGAGGGCGAAGCTAAGAGCGATGCATCTCCTTGGTGATATGGGAAGAACGGAGGAGCAGCTCAGGCAGAAGCTTTTGCAGAACGGATATCCTGAAGATGTGACGGAAGCAGCGATTACCTATGTGAAGTCATTTGGATATATCAATGACGAGGCATATATCCGTAATTTTACAGAGAGCAGAAAGGACAAGAAGAGCAGGCGTGAAATCCAGGCTCTTCTTGCCAAGAAGAACGTAACAGGGGAACTTGTGGAAAAGGTGCTTGATGAGATTTATGAAGAGCACTCTGAACAGGACGCTATCCGGGAGATTATGCGAAGAAAGCGATGGAATCCCGAAGAGATGGATCGTATGCAGATGCAGAAAGCATATGCAAGTCTTGTTCGAAAAGGGTTCTCATATGCTGATATTCGGCGAGCCTTTGAATCTTAATCGTCAAGTGACACAAGTTTTGACATGCAATGCTTGACATATTTGTGAAAACAGTATAGAATTTAAGTGTTGTAGTTGTACAATGAAAACTAAATAAGGAGGTGCTCCTGTGCCAATAATGACTATAATTATTGCTGCGTTTGTCACACTGGTTGTGGCGGTGCCGGTTACTTATTTTGTAACCGTGTCAAAGCTGAAAAGTGAGGCGGATTCTAAAATCGGAAATGCTGATGCGAAGGCAAGAGAAATCATAGATGATGCATTGAAGACGGCAGAAGCAAAAAAGAAGGAAGCCCTTTTGGAAGTGAAGGAAGAATCCATCAGAACAAAGAACGAGCTCGAGAAAGAGACGAAGGAACGTCGGGCAGAGTTACAGCGTTATGAGAAGAGAGTCCTTTCCAAAGAGGAGTCCGTTGATAAGCGTTCTGAAGCTATGGAACGCAAAGAGGCGGCATTTGCTTCAAGAGAAGAGGCTATTAAGCAGCGCGAAGCAAAGGTGGAAGAACTTAGCAAGCAAAGAGTACAGGAACTAGAAAGAATCTCAGGACTTACCTCCGAACAGGCAAAAGATTATCTGTTGAAAACTGTTGAAGATGATGTGAAGCATGATACTGCGAAGATGATTAAGGAGCTGGAGAATCAGGCTAAGGAAGAGGCTGAAAAGAAAGCGAAAGAATGTGTCGTAACGGCCATTCAGAGATGTGCTGCAGATCATGTTGCTGAGACTACGATTTCGGTAGTACAGCTTCCAAGTGACGAGATGAAGGGAAGAATCATTGGACGTGAGGGACGGAATATCCGCACTCTCGAGACTCTTACCGGTGTAGAACTGATTATTGATGATACTCCGGAAGCGGTTGTCTTATCTGGATTTGATCCGATTCGCAGAGAAGTCGCAAGAATCGCACTGGAACGTCTGATCGTAGACGGACGTATCCATCCGGCGAGAATCGAAGAGATGGTAGAGAAGGCACAAAAAGAAGTGGAAGCAATGATTCGCGAGGAAGGTGAAGCGGCAGCACTTGAAGTTGGTGTACATGGTATTCATCCGGAACTGATTCGTCTCCTTGGACGTATGAAGTTCAGAACAAGTTATGGACAGAATGCATTAAAGCATTCTATCGAAGTTGCTCAGCTTTCAGGACTCCTTGCAGGTGAGATCGGACTTGATGTCCGTGTTGCCAAGAGAGCAGGACTTTTACATGACATTGGTAAATCAATTGACCATGACGTAGAGGGATCACACATTCAGATTGGTGTGGATTTATGTAGAAAATACAAAGAATCCCCGACAGTCATCAATGCAGTTGAGGCGCATCATGGTGATGTAGAACCGGAAACTTTGATCGCATGTGTTGTACAGGCGGCAGACACGATTTCTGCGGCAAGACCGGGTGCAAGAAGGGAAACATTAGAAACATATACAAACAGATTAAAACAGTTAGAAGATATCACGAACCAGTTTAAGGGCGTTGATAAATCTTTTGCAATTCAGGCAGGTAGAGAGATTCGCGTAATGGTAGTTCCAGAACAAGTATCTGATGACGATATGGTATTGCTGGCAAGAGATATTTCAAAACAGATTGAATTTGAATTGGAATATCCGGGACAGATAAAAGTAAATGTAATTCGTGAATCAAGAGTTACGGATTACGCGAAATAAGAAGAAGATAGCAGCTATTCTGAAAGAAAGTTTCAGAGTAGCTGTTTTTGGATTAAGAACCAATTAGATCATGTGTCAATTGATAGCAGGAAAAGAGGTAGGGATCATATGAAAAAAGAGATGACCAGAGTAAAACGTGTAAGAATGTACCAGGGAGCAATCGTGGATGTGTACCGGGATTATATGGAGTTTTCCAATGGAAATACGGAAGAGTGGGATTATATCCATCACCGCGGCGCAGCTGCAGTTGTTCCAGTGTTAGATGATGGACGAATTGTTATGGTACGCCAGTACAGGAATGCACTTCAGAGATTTACACTTGAGATTCCTGCCGGTGCGCTGGATGATCCGGATGAGCCGGGACTTGGCTGTTCCTCGAGAGAATTAGAAGAAGAGACAGGATATCGTTCAGAAAATCTGGAGTGGCTGATGACATTAAGAACAACCGTTGCATTTTGCAATGAAAGGATTGAAGTCTATGTGGCAAAAGATCTGGTGATGTCAAAGCAGCATCTGGATCCGAATGAGTTCGTGAATGTGGAACTGCATACGGTGGATGAGTTAAAACAGATGATTTATTCGGGTGAGATTGAAGATTCCAAAACAGTGGCATCCATTCTTGCTTATGATGCAAAGTACAATCGCTAAACCGTTTGAGAGGATAGGTCACCTTGAGGAAACACGCTGTGTCTTTGAGGGTGGATCTGAACGGATACGAATTTATAGAGCCCCCCGGGCATATAATAGATTAGCGTAACGGTTCAGAAGTGGTTTCTGAACGCTAAAGATCAGCTTGATAAATGGAGGCAGGGGCGTGCAGATTCGTCAAAATAAGAGGCAGCTTGTAATTTCATTATTGTTTGGGTTTCTTGCGGGAATTTTTTATGCGAATTTTGCTGCAAAGAGTTTCTCGACGGTTACAGGTGTATTTCAGGAATCCTTTATCCAACAATATGCAGGGATGGAAATCGTTGTGGAAGATTACATACCTTATCTTTTCAAAATTAGAGTCATACCTGCCCTTTGTCTTGCATTTGCCGGATGTACACAATTAAAGAAACCGGCAGTGTTTATGATGCTCCTTGGGACAGGCTTTTCGGCGGGGGTTGTATCAGTAGTATCGGTTCTTCGGTTTGGAGTAAGAGGAATTCTGTTCTGCATTGCCGGAATGTTTCCACAGTTTTTATTCTATATTCTGGGTTATGCGGTGCTCTTATGGCACTTATTTCGTTATCCGCATTCCCAGTGGAATATGGCAAAAACAGGATTCATGGCAATCATGATGATCGCGGGGATCATTACCGAAGCGTACATCAATCCGATCATTGTTAAATGGGTTTTAGGAATTATTACTTAGATATCATGCTTAAAGCGAGTAGAGGAACAAAGAGTCTGGCCGTGCGGTCGGACTCTTTGATTTCGGAAGAGCTATTTATTTTGCCCGGAAGTTCTTAAGGAGCGGATGATCAAAAGCAGAGAAAGAATCGTAATGGTAAGCTGGCTGGCAAGAAGACCGTGCAGATACGCCAGAATTCCATAGGAAGGAATCAGAAAGTAGATACTGTAGATTCGAATGAGTAGTCCGCAGGAATTAATGATAAATGTAGAAGTCGTTTTGCCCAGTCCGTTTAATATACTGATCAGTGTTGCATTCGTATAGAGAAACGGACAGATGAAAGCCATTGTCATGATGAACTTTCCTACCTGCGTATTATGGAAAATCAGATTTCCTATCAGATTTCCGGTCATAAGAAAGGCAATCATACTGAGGAATCCAAGCAGAAAGCAGGAGAAGATGACCTTTCGGATAAGAGAAGGCAGTTTGTCTTCTGATCTGGAAGCCTGGATTTCAGCAACCGTCGGAAGAAGCATGGTGGAAACCGAGTTTGTGATTGCCGAAGGAAATAAAATGCAAGGCAGGGCCATACCGGTCAAAACCCCGTACATACTTAAGGAATCTGTAAGAGTCATTCCATAGCGGTTAAGGCTGATGGGAATCAGAATAGACTCGGCACTTTGCAGAAAATTAAGCAATACACGGCTTGCCATAAGAGGAAAAGAAAGCTGTACCAGTTCCCATGCCGGACGAACGTATCCGGGAAGGCTTCCCGATGGGAAAAACAATAATCTGCGAAGCATAAAGATACTGTAGCAGGCTGAAGCAATTTCTCCGAAAACCAGACCGAAAACAGCGATTGTCACAGGTGTGCCCATTTTCATATGCAGACCCATCTGATACAGGAAAAAGACGGACAGAACGCGGACGAGCTGTTCGATAAGCTGAGATAATGCCGGGATGCAGGTCCCTTTTAGACCAAGGTAATATCCGGTGATACAGCTATGTATGGAGGCGAATGGAAATGCCCAGGACATTGCGACTAAGAGCTCACTGCATCTTTCATCGTGCAGAATTTCGGAAGCAATCCGGGCGGCATTGCTCTGTATGAAGATGACAGCTGCAAGCGACAGAATGATGCTGATAAACAGAGCGGATTTCAGTACTCTTATGGATATTTCTTTTTGATTCAGGGCGGTATATTTTGCGACAAGCCTTGAAAGTGCGACCTGAAGTGCGGCCGTGGTAAAAGAAAAGCAGAGTGCGTAAACCGGGAAAACAAGCTGATACAAACCGACCCCTTCCGCATAAAATGTGCGGCTTAAAAAGATACGGTAGAAGAATCCGATGACTCTCGTCAAAAGACCTGTGAACGTTAAAATAAAAGTTCCTCTTATGAGTGCCTGCTTTTGGGACATAATGACTCCTTGGAGCGTATTTATTAAAGCTTATTCGCAAATGAGTCTTGACAGAACTAAAAATGAATGATATCCTCTTAATGAAATTAATCCTAGTAATTTACTGGGAATAAAATAAAATCGAATGAAATTGGAAATGAATAGAAGGTGAAGGCGTGAAACTATCCACAAAAGGAAGATATGGACTACGTGCATTCATAGATCTGGCCGAATTTAGCGGTGAAGAACCGGTATCGATCAGCAGCATTTCCGAACGCCAGGAGATTTCTGAACGATATCTGGAACAGCTGATGGCGAAGCTGAAGAAGGCAGGACTGGTACGAAGTATCAGAGGTGCGGGCGGTGGTTACGTTCTGGCTAAGAAAGCGGAAGAAATTTCAGTAGGTGATGTTCTCAGAGCCCTGGAAGGAAGCTTGGAGCCGGTAACGTGCACGGCATTCAGTTCTGAGGAAAGCTGTAATGTGAAGGACAGATGCGTTGCAAAGTATGTCTGGCAGAAAGTAAATGAAAGTGTCACAGCCACGGTAGACGGAATTATGATCGATACGCTTATCGGTGAGACATGCCATAAAAGAACAGATGTTAGAAAAGAAGAAATAAAGGAGAGGAACAAAGATGAATAAGAAACTGATATATTTGGACAATGCGGCAACTACAAAGACCGCACCGGAAGTTGTAGAGGCGATGCTTCCGTATTTTACTGAGTATTACGGGAATCCGTCAAGCGTATACAGTTTTGCGTCACAGAACAAAGAGAAGATTACAGAACAGAGAGAGCGGATCGCAGATACGCTGGGCGCGGCAGCAAATGAAATTTATTTTACGGCAGGCGGCTCGGAATCTGATAACTGGGCACTGAAGGCAACTGCGGAAGCGTATGCCCAGAAGGGAAAACATATCATCACCACGAAAATCGAACACCATGCGATTCTTCATACAGGAGAATATCTGGAAAAGCGTGGATTTGAAGTAACTTATCTTGGAGTTGACGAAAACGGTCTGGTGAATCTGGAAGAACTGGAAGCAGCGATCCGTCCGGATACGATTTTGATTTCGGTTATGTTTGCAAATAATGAGATTGGAACTATCGAGCCGATCAAAGAAATCGGTGCAATTGCGAAGAAACACGGCATACTTTTCCATACAGACGCAGTTCAGGCTTTCGGACAGGTTCCGATCGATGTAAATGAATGTCAGATTGATATGTTAAGTGCCAGCGGGCACAAACTTAACGGACCAAAAGGAATCGGTTTCTTATATATCCGTAAAGGAGTGAAGATCAGATCCTTCGTCCATGGCGGTGCACAGGAGAGAAAGCGCCGTGCGGGAACCGAGAATGTACCGGGAATCATCGGACTTGGAACGGCGGCTCTTCGAGCTGCTAATACTATGGAGGAAAGAACAAGTAAAGAAAGAGAACTCAGAGATTACCTGATTGGACGAGTATTGAATGAAATTCCTTATACGAAACTGAACGGACATCCGGAAAAGAGACTTCCGAACAATGCCAATTTTAGTTTCCGTTTTATCGAAGGTGAATCCCTTTTGATTCGTCTTGACATGGCAGGAATCTGCGGCTCAAGCGGTTCAGCCTGCACGTCAGGTTCCCTGGATCCGTCCCATGTGCTTCTTGCCATCGGACTTCCGCACGAAATTGCACACGGATCCTTGAGACTTACACTTAATGAAGAAATTACAAAAGAAGATATTGACTATGTGGTAGAACAGCTTAAAATTATTGTCAGTGACCTGCGTAATATGTCACCACTTTATGAAGATTTTATCAAGAAACAGGAGGAAAAATAGATGTATTCAGAAAAAGTAATGGACCATTTCCAGCACCCGCGTAATATGGGTGAAATTGAAAATGCCAGCGGGGTAGGAACTGTCGGCAATGCCAAGTGCGGAGATATTATGAGAATTTATCTTGATATCGATGACAATGGAATCATTAACGACGTAAAATTTAAGACATTTGGCTGTGGAGCGGCTGTTGCTACTAGCAGCATGGCGACAGAACTTGTTAAAGGAAAAAATATCCAGGAAGCAATGCAGATTACGAATAAAGCGGTTATGGAAGCGCTGGATGGCCTTCCACCGGTAAAAATACATTGTTCACTTCTCGCAGAAGAAGCAATCCACGCAGCACTCTGGGATTATGCGCAGAAACACGGAATCGTGATAGAAGGTCTTGAAAAGCCGAAGTCTGACATTCATGAAGGAGAAGAGGACGAAGAAGAAGAGTATTAAATTTGTCTGCGGAGAATCAGGATGGAGAAAAAGAAGGTTGTAGTTGGAATGTCCGGAGGTGTTGACTCTTCAGTTGCGGCATATCTTTTAAAAGAACAGGGGTATGATGTGATCGGTGTTACGATGCAGATTTGGCAGGATGAAGAGGAAACGGTTCAGGAAGAGAACGGCGGCTGCTGTGGATTGACTGCAGTTGATGATGCGAGAAGAGTCGCTGCGGCGCTTGATATTCCATATTACGTAATGAATTTTAAGAGTGAATTCCAGAAATATGTGATCGATTATTTCATGGATGAGTATCTAAACGGAAGAACGCCGAATCCATGTATTGCGTGTAACCGCTATGTGAAATGGGAGTCCCTCCTTAGGCGGAGCCTTGAGATTGGAGCAGATTATATTGCGACCGGTCATTATGCAAGGGTGGACGTGCTTCCGAACGGAAGATATGCGATCCGGCATTCTGCTGCGAAGACAAAGGATCAAACCTATGCACTTTATAATCTGACACAGGATCAGCTGAAAAAAACGCTGATGCCCGTGGGCGCATATACAAAGGATGAAATCCGCACAATTGCCGAGAAGATCGGGCTGAAAGTGGCAAATAAGCCGGACAGTCAGGATATCTGCTTCGTTCCTGACGGAGATTACGCCGGATTTATCGAAAAAGAAAGCAAAAAAGAGATTCCCGAAGGAAACTTTGTAACTCTGGACGGTAAAGTGCTGGGACGCCATAAAGGTATCACACACTATACGGTAGGGCAGAGAAAGGGACTGGGGCTTTCTCTTGGACACCCGGCATTTGTGTTGGAAATCAGACCGGAAACGAATGAAGTCGTCATCGGAAGCAATGAAGATTCCATGACAAGAATCGTGAAAGCAAACCGGCTGAATTTTATGTCAGTACCCGATATCGAAGGAGAGATGAGGGCATTCGCAAAGATACGATATAACCACAAAGGTGCCTGGTGTACGGTGAAACGGACAGGAGAAGATGAAATTCTCTGTACATTTGATGAGCCTGTCAGAGCCGTGACACCGGGGCAGGCACTCGTCCTCTATGACGGAGATTATGTCCTTGGAGGAGGAACGATCATAACAGATAGGAGCAATGCGCATGCTAAGTGATTCCCATATACACACCAGATTTTCCGGAGATTCTGAAGCGGATCCGCGGAAAATGATCGAGGCGGCAATAAGGAAAGGCCTGACAGGTATCTGTTTCACAGACCACGAAGATATAGATTATGTATGTGATGATGTGGAGTATGTATTTGACAGGGAAGAGTATTTTTGTTCGATGTCGGCTCTGCATGAAGAGTATAAAGATAAAATTGATATCAGAATCGGCGTTGAGACAGGACTTCAGGTACATTTATCCGCTCGATTGAAAGAATTTGTATCCGGTTATCCATTTGATTATGTGATCGGTTCTGTTCATGTAATTAAGGGCAGGGATCCGTATTATCAAGAGTTCTTTGAGGGCAGAAATGATGAAGAAGCATACAGGGAAGTTCTGGAAGAGACGATGAAAGATATCAGGACCTGCACGGATTTTGATGCTCTTGGTCATCTGGATTATGCCGTGCGTTACGGAAGACACAGGGAAGAACAATATTCTTACAGAAAGTTCTCAGATCAGATTGATGAGATCCTGCGCTTCCTGATTGATAACGGAAAGGGACTGGAAATCAATACAGCCGGCCTGAAATATGGACTTCCCTTTGCGCATCCTCATCCGGATGTTCTTAGACGCTATAGAGAACTGGGAGGCGAAATCATTACAATCGGTTCTGATGCCCACAAAGAAGAACATCTGGCGTATGATTTTGATAAGGTGCCCGACCTTTTGAAGAACATCGGGTACAGATATTATGTGGAATTTGAAGAAAGAAAGCCTGTGTTTCGTAATATCCCATAAAAATTGGAAAAGCTCCCACAAAAATACAAAAGATACTTGAATTTTTTGTTGGAATTTAGTACAATTAAACATGGTTGATGAATCTTTAACAATGTTAATTATTTATCAGTGATGTAACTGTAGCAAACAGTAACACAATTAAACTTTAGGAGGACTAAATCATGGCAGTAAAAGTAGCAATCAATGGATTTGGACGTATCGGACGTCTTGCATTCAGACAAATGTTCGGAGCAGAAGGATATGAGATCGTAGCAATCAACGACCTTACATCTCCTAAAATGTTAGCTCACTTATTAAAATACGATTCTACTCAGGGAAAATACGCTTTAGCTGATACTGTAAAAGCTGGCGAAGATTCTATCACTGTTGATGGAAAAGAAATCAAAATCTATGCTGAAGCAAAAGCTGAAAACCTTCCATGGGGAGAACTTGATGTTGATGTAGTTCTTGAATGTACAGGATTCTACACATCTAAAGCAAAAGCAGAAGCACATATCACAGCAGGTGCTAAGAATGTTATTATCTCTGCTCCGGCAGGAAATGACCTTCCGACTATCGTTTACAATGTAAACCACGAAACGATTACAAAAGATGATCACATTATCTCAGCAGCTTCTTGTACAACAAACTGTCTTGCACCGATGGCTAAAGCTCTTAACGACCTTGCACCGATTAAATCTGGTATTATGTGCACAATCCATGCATACACAGGAGATCAGATGACTCTTGACGGACCGCAGAGAAAAGGTGATTTAAGAAGATCTCGTGCAGCAGCTTGCAACATCGTTCCAAACAGCACAGGAGCAGCTAAAGCTATCGGATTAGTAATTCCTGAATTGAACGGAAAATTGATCGGATCTGCTCAGCGTGTACCAACCCCAACTGGATCTACAACAATCCTTACAGCTGTAGTTGAAGGAGAAGTAACTGTAGAACAGATCAACGCAGCTATGAAAGCAGCTTCTAACGAATCATTCGGATACAACACAGATGAAATCGTTTCAAGCGATATCGTTGGTATGACATATGGTTCATTATTCGATGCTACACAGACAATGGCTATGCCGCTTGACAACGGAACAACAGAAGTTCAGGTTGTTTCTTGGTATGATAATGAAAATTCTTACACAAGCCAGATGGTAAGAACGATCAAACATTTCGGAACATTACTGTAATAATAGACTCAACAAGGGTCCGGTCTAATTTGGACCGGACCTTATTTTTATGAAATAAGGAGGCATACATTATGCTTAATAAAAAATCAGTAGATGATATCAATGTTAAAGGCAAAAGAGTCCTTGTAAGATGCGACTTTAACGTACCGCTTATCGATGGAAAGATCACAGATGAGAACCGTCTTGTTGCAGCTCTTCCGACAATCAAGAAACTGATTGCTGACGGCGGAAAGATCATCCTTTGCTCACATCTTGGAAAACCGAAGGGAGAACCGAAACCGGAATTATCTCTTGCACCTGTAGCTGTCCGCCTTTCTGAACTCCTTGGACAGGAAGTTAAATTTGCAGCAGATCCTGAAGTAGTAGGACCGAACGCAAAGGCAGCAGTAGAAGCTATGAAAGATGGCGATGTAATCCTTCTTGAAAATACACGTTACAGAATCGAAGAGACAAAGAATGGTGAAGCATTCTCTAAAGAACTTGCTTCTCTTTGCGATGTATTTGTAAACGATGCATTTGGTACAGCTCACCGTGCACACTGCTCTAACGTTGGTGTTACACAGTTTGTTGATACAGCAGTTGTTGGTTACTTAATGCAGAAAGAGATCGATTTCCTCGGAAATGCAGTAAACAATCCGGAAAGACCGTTCGTTGCAATCCTTGGCGGAGCTAAAGTATCAAGCAAGATTTCTGTTATCGAAAACCTTCTTGAAAAAGTTGATACACTCATCATCGGTGGTGGTATGTCTTATACATTCAGCAAAGCTCAGGGCGGATCTGTAGGAAATTCTCTTCTTGAAGAAGATTACTGCGAATATGCACTGAACATGATCAAGAAAGCTGAAGAAAAAGGCGTTAAATTATTACTTCCTATAGACAATGTAATCGCTGATGATTTCTCTAACGATGCGAACACTAAGATTGTCGGACGCGGAGACATCCCGGATGGATGGGAAGGACTTGATATCGGACCGGAAACAGCTAAATTATACGCTGATGCTGTAAAAGAAGCTAAGACAGTTGTTTGGAACGGACCGATGGGCGCATTCGAGATGCCGAAATTCGCTGCAGGTACAGAAGCAGTTGCAAAAGCACTTGCTGAGACAGATGCAGTAACCATTATCGGTGGTGGAGACAGTGCAGCAGCTGTTAACCAGCTTGGATATGGTGATAAGATGACTCATATCTCTACAGGCGGCGGAGCTTCTCTTGAATTCCTTGAAGGAAAAGAACTCCCAGGTGTAGCAGCAGCTAACGATAAGTAAGATATTTGGAGGAACAAAGTAATGGCTAGAAAGAAAATTATCGCCGGAAACTGGAAGATGAACATGACTCCATCTGAAGCAGTTGAATTGGTAAATACTTTAAAACCGCTGGTAGCAACAGAAGATGCGGATGTAGTATTCTGTGTACCTGCAATCGATATCATCCCTGTTATAGAAGCAGCTAAAGGCAGCAACATTCAGGTTGGTGCAGAAAATATGTACTTTGAAGAAAAAGGCGCATACACAGGAGAAATTTCTCCGGCTATGCTCACAGATGTTGGAGTGAAATACGTTGTTCTCGGACATTCTGAAAGAAGAGAATATTTCGCAGAAACAAATGAGACGGTAAATAAGAAAATGCTTAAAGCATTTGAACATGGTATTACACCGATCATGTGCTGTGGAGAGTCTCTTGAACAGAGAGAACAGGGTGTAACGATGGATTTCATCCGTCAGCAGGTTAAAGTTGGTTTCCTTAACGTTACAGCAGATCAGGCTAAGACAGCAGTTATCGCTTATGAACCGATCTGGGCTATCGGAACAGGAAAGACAGCTACAACAGAGCAGGCTCAGGAAGTTTGCAAGGCTATCCGTGAATGCATCGCAGAAATCTACGATGAAGCTACAGCAGAAGCAATCCGTATCCAGTATGGCGGATCTGTAAATGCTGCAACAGCTCCGGAATTATTCGCTCAGCCGGATATCGATGGAGGATTAGTTGGTGGAGCAGCGCTCAAACCGGACTTTGGAAAGATCGTTAACTGGAAATAGTATCGATTTTCGTATATTTGAAAAGTGATAAAAAAACCCCGCTTATGCCTTACGGAAAAGCGGGTTTTTTTTCTCATATATTTAGAAATCTCTGTATTAATCTACTTTCCTGAACTTATCAGCGCCCTGCTTACAGATCGGACATACGAAATCTGCAGGAAGCTCATCACCTTCATAAACATAGCCGCAGATCTGGCAGACGTACTTAGAAGCAGACTGCTTCGGAGCTTCTTCTTCCTCAGGAAGATAGGTAGGAGCATTCTTCGGGCTCTTGCCTTTGACAACCTTGTGATAGTAAGAGTATGTCATTTCCGGAACGGAAGTGTCGTATACATCAGCTTCAATTACTTCGCCGAGAAATACGGTGTGAGTAGAGGTTTCCATCTTGTCTACAACTTTACATACTACGTAGCCGCAGGTATTCTTAAGAACCGGAGCGCCGGCGATCAGTTCATAATCTACTCCTTTAAATTTGTCCACATCTTTACCGGATTGGAATCCGAAGGTTCCGATAAGATCGGCAGGAGAAGTCTCTGACATAATGGAAAATGAGAAAATGCCGGACTTCTCAATGCACTGGTTGGTGTAATTGTCATGGTTAATACTTGCAGCAATAGTTGCCGGAGATGAAGTAATCTGCATTACACTGTTAGCTACACATCCTGTAGGACGTTCGCCGTCCATGGTTCCTACCACATACACTCCGTACGACATGTTTCTGAAAATTTTAGTATTCATGAAATACCTCCTTAATAAAAACGATAATTATTATTGAAATTATTATAACATTTTTTTACAGTTTGTCAATCATAGATTCAATCATTAAAAAATTAACAATCTATTGCAAGTGATGAGAAAATCATGTAAAATACCATGGTAGAGCTATATAAATCATTTATGATGAAGGAGTGTACAAAGATGAGTAAGAAACCAACGGTTTTGATGATTTTGGATGGATATGGATTGAATGAAAAGAAAACTGGTAATGCGGTAGCGGAAGCGAAGACACCGGTTATGGATAAATTGATGGCAGAGTGTCCGTTCGTTCGCGGAAATGCCAGCGGTCTTTCTGTAGGACTTCCGGATGGACAGATGGGTAACTCAGAAGTAGGACATCTGAACATGGGTGCCGGAAGAATCGTTTATCAGGATCTGACAAAGATTACGAAAGCAATTGAGGACGGAGATTTCTTTGAAAATCCGGAACTTCTGAAAGCTTGCCAGAATGCAAAGGATAACGGAACAGCTCTTCATATGTTCGGCCTTGTATCTGACGGTGGTGTTCACAGCCATAATTCACATATTTACGGACTGCTTGAACTTGCAAAGCGTCAGGGACTTTCTAAAGTTTACGTTCATTGCTTCCTTGACGGACGTGATACACCTCCGGCATCAGGAAAAGATTTTGTTCAGGAATTAGTAGACAAGATGGCTGAGATTGGTGTTGGTGAAGTGGCATCCGTTATGGGACGTTATTATGCGATGGATCGTGATAACAGATGGGACCGTGTAGAGAAAGCTTACAATGCTATGGTAAAGGGTGAAGGTCTTACAGCCGATGACGCAGTACAGGCCGTACAGCAGTCTTATGATAAAGAAGAGACTGACGAATTCGTTGTCCCGACCGTTATTACAAAAGACGGAGCACCTGTTGCGACGATCAAAGACGGAGATTCTATTATTTTCTTCAACTTCCGTCCGGACCGTGCAAGAGAGATCACAAGAACCTTCTGTGACGACGAGTTTACCGGATTTGAGCGCGGCGAGAGAGTGAAGACAACTTATGTATGTTTCACTGAATATGATGTAACAATTCCGAATAAATCTGTTGCATTTGTTAAGACAGAGATCACGAATACATTCGGACAGTTCCTTGCCGATCACAATATGACACAGGCAAGAATCGCCGAGACAGAAAAATATGCTCACGTAACCTTCTTCTTTAACGGAGGTGTGGAAGAGCCGAATAAAGGTGAGGACAGAATCCTTGTGAAATCACCGAAGGTTGCAACCTATGATCTCAAACCTGAGATGAGCGCATATGAAGTATGTGACAAGCTTGTAGAAGCGATCAAATCCGATAAATATGATGTGATCATCATCAATTTTGCAAACCCGGATATGGTTGGACATACCGGTGTAGAAGATGCAGCAATAAAAGCAGTCGAAGCTGTTGACGAATGTGTAGGAAGAACGGTTGACGCGATCAAAGAAGTGAACGGACAGATGTTCATCTGCGCCGACCATGGAAATGCAGAGCAGCTCATTGATGAAGAGACAGGAGAACCGTTCACTGCTCATACCACCAATCAGGTACCGTTTATCCTTGTTAATGCAGACGGTTATGGGCTCAGAGAAGGCGGATGCCTTGCGGATATCGCACCGACTCTGATCGAGCTGATGGGAATGGAACAGCCGGCAGAAATGACAGGTAAATCTTTACTTGTTAAATAATAGAACAGTTATTGAACATGGATTATAGGAGACGCTATATATGGCGTCTCCTTCTGTATGAATGAATACTTTTGGATACAAATCTTCTTGCTTCTGAATAGTTGCAAAATATGAATAAAAATAATATCAAAACTTCAAAAATGGATAATAAAATGCCGAAAAATAGTATATGCAAGTAAATAATGCAAGAAAAGGTTGACGGAATGTCATTTCTTCGTTATACTAACATACATGAGAAAAAATGGAGGTTTTGTGATGACTGCATATAAAGATTTAAGTAAAGAAGAATTATTGGAAATTAAGAGTAAACTGGAAGCAGAGTTTGAAGATGTAAAGGGAAAAGGGCTGAAGCTCGATATGTCCAGAGGAAAACCATCGAAAGCACAGCTGGATCTTTCTATGGGAATGATGGATGTATTGAACAGTGATTCTGATCTTGTATGTGAAGAAGGCGTTGACTGCCGTAATTATGGCGTGATTGATGGAATTAGGGAAGCAAAGCAGTTATTTGCCGATATGATGGAAGTCCCGAAGGATAACATTATCATTTTCGGTAATTCCAGCTTAAATGTAATGTATGATACCGTTGCCCGTGCGATGACACACGGAATCATGGGAAGTACACCGTGGGCAAAGCTTGATAAGGTGAAGTTCCTCTGTCCGGTACCGGGATATGACCGCCATTTTACAATCACAGAGCATTTTGGAATTGAGATGATCAATATTCCAATGACAGAGGATGGACCGGATATGGATCTGGTAGCCCAGTATGTTGAAAATGATCCTGCTGTAAAGGGTATCTGGTGTGTGCCGAAGTATTCGAATCCGCAGGGAATCACATACTCCGATGAGACTGTTCATCGTTTCGCAACATTGAATCCTGCAGCAGAAGATTTCCGTATCTTCTGGGATAATGCATATGGAATTCATCATTTATATGAAGACAAGCAGGATTACCTGATCGAGATTCTGATGGAATGTAAGAAAGCAGGACATCCGGATATGGTTTACAAGTTTGGTTCTACTTCTAAGATTAGTTTCCCGGGATCAGGAATTGCAGCGATCGCAGCTTCTGAGAATAACCTTAAGGAAATCAGAAAGATGATGTCAGCACAGACCATCGGACACGATAAACTGAATCAGCTTCGTCACGTGCGTTACTTCAAAGACATTCATGGTATGGTAGAACACATGAAGAAGCATGCAGAGATTCTGCGTCCAAAGTTTGAGACTGTACTCAGTGTTCTTGAAAAAGAGCTTGGCGGACTGGAAATCGGTTCCTGGATCGCACCGCGCGGAGGATACTTCATTTCCTTTGATGCGATGGAAGGATGTGCAAAGGCCATTGTTGCAAAAGCTAAAGAAGCAGGTCTTATCATGACAGGAGCAGGAGCAACCTTCCCATACGGTAAAGACCCGAAAGACAGCAACATCCGTATTGCACCGTCTTTCCCGACACCGGAAGAGCTTGCAGTTGCAGCTCAGGTATTTGTGCTCAGTGTTAAACTTGTAAGTATTGATAAACTTCTCAGTGAGATGGAATAAAATAATAAAAAAGAGACATCGTTTCCCTTTCTGGGATGATGTCTCTTTTTTTGCGCGAGATGGCTGGGGCGGGGAACCGTCCACAGGCCACCCCAATCTCTTTATTGCTTCATTAACGTAACTGTTCAGAGCCAACCTCGAAAACACTTCGTGTTTCCTCAGTGTGGCGTATCCGCCAAATAGATTTGTACAAAAAAGTGCTTACGAATGCAAGCATTCAACGCTCTTTTTTGACAAATCTGCTTGGCTCTGAACAGTTACTCATTTTCTTATATGCGGTAGACAGCATCAGTTTGATTCGGTTCAACTGATTTACTTCACTGGCACCCGGATCGTAGTCGATTGCAACGATATTGGATTCCGGATGGCGTCGTCTCAGTTCTTTGATTACGCCTTTTCCGACAACGTGGTTCGGAAGGCAGGCGAACGGCTGTGTGCAGACGATATTTGGAGCACCGCTCTTAATAAGTTCCAGCATTTCTCCGGTCAGGAACCATCCTTCACCAGTCTGATTTCCCAGAGAAACGATCTCATTTGCCATAGAAGCAAGTTCTTCAATATGTGAAGGCGGTTCGAAGCGTTTGCTTGCCTTTAAAGCATCAACAGCAGGCTTTCTGAACCACTCTAATGCCTTGATTCCAAGGTTTGCGATCTGTGCTGAAGATTTCTTCATTCCCAGGTAATCTGCCTTGAAATTGCTGTTATAGAAGCAGTAGAGGAAGAAATCCAGAAGGTCCGGTACAACGGCCTCTGCGCCTTCCTGTTCCAGAAGCTCCACAAGGTAATTGTTGGCTGCAGGAAGGAATTTTACAAGGATTTCGCCTACAACACCGACGCGCGGTTTCTTTGCATCTTTTAATGGAAGGGTGTCAAAATCTTTTACAATCGCACGGCAGAGGCGCTTGAATTCTCCGCGGCTCTGATAGTTCTTTGATACGAATTTGATCGCTTCCTGTTCCCATTTCTTATGCATTGTATTTGCAGAACCCGGCACTGCCTCGTACGGACGAACCCGGTACAGACATCTCATGAAAAGATCTCCGAGAACAATTCCATAAATGCCTTTGAAGACGAGGGAAGGAGTGATCTTAAATCCCGGATTGCTTTCCAGACCGCTGAGGTTGATGGAAATGACCGGAATGTGTGCGTAACCGGCTTTTTTCAGTGCACGTCTGATAAAACCGATGTAGTTGGAAGCACGGCACCCGCCTCCGGTCTGGCTGATGATGACTGCCAGTTTGTCCGTATCGTATTTGCCGGATAAGATGGCATCCATGATCTGCCCTACCACGATGAGGGAAGGGTAGCAGGCATCGTTATTTACATATTTCAAACCTGTGTTTACGGCGTTCTTATTGTCATTCTTTAATACTTCTATCTTATAACCGGCTGTTCTGAAAGCAGGTTCGATGATACTGAAGTGGATCGGAGACATCTGTGGACAGAGGATCGTGTAGGTCTCTTTCATTTCTTTCGTAAATGCGACCTTTTCGATGGAAGCGGGTTTGACTTCACGCTTCATCTGTTTCTGCTCACGTACCCGGATCGCGGCAATCAGAGAACGAATACGAATACGGGCTGCTCCCAGGTTATTTACTTCATCAATTTTCAAAGAAGTATAAATTTTATCGGATCCGTTCAGAATATCGGCAACCTCATCTGTGGTAACGGCATCCAGTCCGCAACCGAAAGAGTTGAGCTGGATCAGATCCAGATCGTCTCTGGTTTTTACAAAGTTTGCAGCGCCGTAAAGGCGGGAATGGTACATCCACTGATCCATGACATTCAATGGACGTTCTACCGGATTCAGATGGGAAATGGAATCCTCGGTAAGGACTGCGATTCCGTAGGAACAGATCAGTTCCGGTATTCCGTGATTGACTTCCGGATCATAGTGGTAAGGACGTCCTGCAAGGACGATACCTCTTGTTCCGGTCTTTTCCATGTAAGCAAGTGTCTCCTCACCCTTTTTGCGGATGTCTGCGCGGCAGGATGCGAGTTCATCCCAGGCAGCATGGGCGGCAGCACGGATCTCGGATTCCGGAAGCTTCTTTGCTTTCCCAAGTTCGCGTACGAGACCGTCGGTTATGGTTTCTTCACTGGTCAGTGCCAGGAAAGGATTCAGAAATTCGACTTCGCCATTTACGATCGGATCCATATTATTCTTAATATTTTCGGCATAGGACGTAACAATCGGGCAGTTATAGTGATTGTCCGCACCTTCAAATTCGGTACGTTCATATGGGATACAAGGATAGAAAATGAAATCTACGTTCTTGTTGATCAGCCATTGGACATGACCGTGCGCCAGTTTCGCCGGATAACATTCGGATTCACTTGGGATGGATTCGATACCAAGCTCGTAAATCTGATGAGTGGACGGCGGGGAGAGGATCACGCGGTATCCGAGTCTGGTGAAAAATGTATGCCAGAAAGGATAGTTTTCATACATATTAAGTACGCGCGGGATTCCTACGGTTCCTCTGGATGCTTCTTCTTCGCTAAGTGGCTCATAGCCAAAATATCGTTTGTTCTTATATGCAAACAGGTTTGGAATAGCGTTGTTTGTCTTTTCTTTTCCAAGTCCACGCTCGCAGCGGTTACCGGAAATAAAACGTCTTCCGCCACTGAATTTATTGATGGTAAGACGACAGTTATTTGTACAGCCTCTGCATTTTGACATGGAAGTGCTGTAAGTAAGCGCATTGATATCTTCAATGGAAAGCATGGTTGTGGTTTTACATTCTTTATACTGGTAACGCTCGCGGGCGATAAGAGCAGCCCCGAAAGCGCCCATGATACCGGCAATATCCGGTCTGATTGCCTTGCATCCGGCAATTTTCTCGAAGCTTCGAAGAACTGCGTCGTTGTAGAAGGTACCGCCCTGAACGACGATCCGCTTTCCAAGTTCGGAAGCGTCGGATACTTTGATTACCTTAAATAGTGCGTTCTTGATGACGGAATACGCAAGTCCGGCTGAAATGTCGGCAACCTCTGCCCCTTCTTTTTGCGCCTGTTTTACTTTGGAATTCATAAATACCGTGCAGCGGGTTCCGAGATCGATCGGATGCTTTGCAAATAAAGCTTCATGCGCAAAATCCTGTACCGTAAAGTTCAGGGATTTGGCGAAGGTCTCGATGAAAGAACCACAGCCGGAAGAACAAGCTTCATTGAGCTGTACGCTGTCTACGGTCTGGTTCTTGATCTTGATGCACTTCATATCTTGACCGCCGATATCGAGGATACAGTCTACGTCAGGCTCAAAATAAGAAGCGGCGTAATAATGGGAAACCGTCTCAACTTCCCCTTCGTCGAGAAGGAGAGCTGCCTTGATCAGTGCTTCTCCATAACCTGTCGAGCAGGAGTGAACGATGGAAACGCCCTCCGGAAGTTTGCTGTAAATATCCTTGATCGCCGTGATCGTAGTACCGAGAGGATCTCCGTCATTTCCGTGATAGAAGGAATAAAGAAGGGTTCCGTCTTCACCAACAAGTGCGGCTTTCGTTGTAGTAGAACCGGCATCGATTCCTAGATATGCATTTCCTCTGTAACTGCTAAGATCAGCGACCGGAACCTGATGCTTCGCATGGCGCTGCTGGAATTCTTTGTAATCTGCCTCAGAAGAAAAGAGTGGTTCCATACGTTCTACTTCGAATTCCATCTGAATCTTTGAAGCCAGCTTCTGCTGCATCTCATTCATGGAAATGACGACTTCTTTTGGCGAATTCAGTGCAGAACCGACTGCCGCAAAAAGATGAGAGTAGGTCGGTGCGATCACATGCTCATCATCCAGCTTCAGTGTGCGGATGAAGGCAGCGCGCAGTTCCGGCAGGAAATGAAGCGGTCCGCCAAGAAACGCCACATGTCCGCGGATTGGTTTCCCGCAGGCAAGCCCGCTGATGGTCTGGTTGACAACAGCCTGGAAAATAGAAGCTGCGAGATCTTCCTTGGTAGCACCTTCGTTGATCAGCGGCTGAATGTCGGATTTGGCAAATACACCACATCTTGCTGCAATCGTATAAAGGGCTTTGTAATTCTTGGCGTATTCATTCAGCCCGGTTGCATCCGTCTGCAGAAGAGAAGCCATCTGATCGATGAAAGATCCGGTTCCTCCTGCGCAGATACCGTTCATACGCTGTTCGATATTTCCGTTTTCAAAATAGATGATCTTCGCATCCTCACCGCCGAGCTCAATGGCAACGTCGGTCTCCGGAGCATAATCCTGAAGAGCAGTGGAGACTGCGACTACTTCCTGGACGAATGGGACGCCAAGATGCTTCGCAAGAGTGAGCCCGCCGGATCCTGTGATCATCGGAGATACCATAATTGAACCGAGCTTATAGATTGCCCGGCCGAGAAGATCTGATAAAGTCTCCTGAATATTGGCAAAATGCCGTTCGTAGTCAGAAAACAGTATTTCATTATTCTCTCCAAGTACTGCAATCTTCACCGTTGTGGAACCAATATCAATTCCCAGTGTATGTAATTCATTTGGGTTCATAAAATACTACTCCTTACTATAAAAAACATTGAAAGGGTCAACAAATCGAATCTGTTATTACCTATTAAATGGATGTAATAGGATTCAACAATCTTTTCCATTATACGACAGATACCGGAAAAATACAAATAGAAGTTCCTTCGTGAATGTAGAAAAAACAGCAGGACGCTGTTGATTTGATGTTCAATTTGTTAAAACATCCTAAACTTTCCGGTTGTAATTGACAAAGAGAGGGGCAGAGGATACAATAACAACAGTATAAATTTGTAGAAATGGAGTCGTTTTATGAGAAAATGGATGGATAAAATGGAGCGTAAGTTCGGAAGATACGCCGTGAAGAATCTGACGGTTTATCTGCTCATCTGCTACGGTTTAGGATATCTTCTGTATTTTATGTCCCCGCGGCTTTTGACATATTTTACTCTGGAACCGGGACTGATCCTTCAGGGACAGATCTGGCGCCTTATCAGCTGGGTGATCATACCGCCGAATTACAGTTTGATTTTTGTTATTTTTATGATGTTTCTATACTATTCACTGGGAACATCGCTGGAGAATATCTGGGGAGCATTTCGGTATAATGCCTATATATTTTCCGGGATTCTGTTTACGATCATCGGTGCGTTTGTGCTGTATTTCATGACGGGAGGGCTGGTAGGCTTCGGAAGTGCATTCAGTACGTATTATATCAATATGTCGATCTTCTTTGCCTGCGCGGCAATCATGCCGGATCTTCAGCTTTATCTTTACGGGATCATACCGATCAAGATGAAGTGGCTTGCAATTTTTGACGCGGTTATGATTTTTATCCCGTTTATCACCGGAGGAATTTACACGAAGGTTGTGATTTTCGCATCCCTTCTTAATTTCCTGATTTTCTTCGTTATGAACAGGAATATGCAGCGCTATAGCCCGAGACAGGCAGCCCGGAGGAAGAAGTTCCAGAAAGAAGTCAGAATACCTGCAGCGAAATACGAAGGCGGTGCGAAGCACAAATGTGCAGTTTGCGGAAGAACCGAGCTGGATGATCCGAATCTGGAATTCCGTTACTGCTCAAAGTGTAACGGAAATTATGAATACTGTCAGGATCATTTATTTACACATGAACATGTGAAATAACTTCTGTAACTGTTTACAGAAGATACAATCAATAAAGTTACAACAAGGAAGGAGAGGACACCATGGAAAAGAGACCATTTGTGACCAAAGAACAGCTGGAAGAGATTGTAAAGGAATACCCGACACCGTTCCATCTTTACGATGAGAAGGGCATACGTGAAAATGCAAAGGCATTAAAAGAAGCATTTGCATGGAATAAAGGCTACAAGGAATATTTTGCAGTAAAAGCAACTCCGAATCCGTATATTCTGAATATTTTGAAGGATTATGGATGCGGATGTGACTGCTCATCTTATACAGAGCTTCTGATGTCAGAATCTGTAGGTTCGGTGGGAGAGGATATTATGTTTTCTTCAAACGATACACCGGCTGAAGAATTCCGTCTTGCAGCGAAGCTCGGTGCGATCATCAACCTTGATGATATCACACATATCGATTTCCTGGAGGAGACGATCGGAAAGATTCCGGAGACCATCAGCTGCCGATACAATCCGGGCGGATTATTCAAGATTTCCAACAGTATCATGGACAACCCGGGAGATGCCAAATACGGTATGACAACGGAACAGATTTTTGAGGCCTTTAAGATTCTGAAAGCAAAAGGAGCAAAAGAATTCGGTATTCATGCATTCCTTGCAAGCAATACCGTAACGAATGAGTATTATCCGACTCTTGCGAAAGTACTGTTTGAAGTTGCGGTTAAGCTTCATGAAGAGACAGGCGCACACATTAAATTTATCAATCTTTCAGGCGGAATCGGAATTCCATACAAACCGGATCAGGAGCCGAACGATATTAAAGTGATCGGTGAAGGTGTGAGAAAAGTGTACGAAGAAGTGCTTGTTCCTGCGGGAATGGGAGATGTGGCAATCTACACAGAGCTTGGACGCTTTATGCTTGCTCCTTACGGATGCCTTGTGACGAAAGCAATCCATGAGAAGCATACTCATAAAGAGTACATCGGCGTAGATGCCTGCGCGGCAAACCTGATGAGACCGGCAATGTACGGCGCATATCACCATATCACGGTAATGGGCAAAGAAGATGCTCCTTGTGACCATAAGTATGATGTCACAGGTTCTCTTTGCGAGAACAATGATAAATTTGCACTCGACCGCATGCTTCCGAAGATCGATATGGGAGATCTTCTCGTGATCCATGACGCAGGAGCACATGGATTTTCCATGGGGTATAACTATAACGGACGCCTTCGTTCGGCAGAAGTACTTCTGAAAGAAGACGGAAGCACACAGCTGATCCGCCGTGCCGAGACTCCGATGGATTATTTCGCTTCCTTTGATTCACTTCCGGTATACGAAGAGCTGAAGAAGAATACCGAAAAGGCAGAAGTGGATATCTTGCATATTTAAAGAAAAATGATATAGAAAAGATCCAAACTATTTACGGTTTGGATCTTTTTATTTCCATAAGATATAGAAAATAAGACAGATAATAGATTTACATTGATAGACACAATCAATAAATCACTGCTTTCATGGAAAATAACAATTGGACTATATGGACTTGTATAGGTAAAATATAAATATAAGGTGGCAAGTGACAAATGGTAAAAATTGAAACAAAAGAACTTCTGGCAAATTCATTGAAAGAACTTTTAAAAGATAGTACATTTACGAAAATTGGTGTACGCGATATTGCAAAGAATTGTGGTGTATCAAGAACAGCATTTTATAATCATTTTCAGGATAAATATGATTTGATCAGCTGGATTTACCGAACAGATTCGGAACAGATCTGTAAGGGTTTTGAAAATAGCAAATGGAGAGAATATCATACCAGGATTCTGGAATATATGATGGATGAGAAAGAATATTACACCAACATTTCTTCTTATCAAGGACAGAACAGCATACAGGACTATATTACTTCTTATGTAATGGGATCCATGGAAAGTCACTTGAAGCGCGAACTCGGTGTGACAAAATTGTCAGAGGATATTCAGACATCACTGT
>JAXFTO010000165.1:0-3222 GCA_034176745.1 Bariatricus sp.
TTTCACAACCATAATCAAATGATAATATAACAAAAATACTGAATGTGCATTATTATCCAAATCCATATTATAATCAATCCTTCCCTTTATTCGACTGATTATATTATACCACACCCGGCACCTTAGAACAAGTGTTCTCTCATATTTTTTGCAATTCATCTCGCCACCTAAAGAGGTGGGAGAATTCTTGCTATATCTTGTTAAAATCTAATGTTTCCGTTTCAATTATTTCTTATCCTGCACATTTCTTTGATTGTTTTCCCTGTCTTTTCAATGTCTATTCCCTGCATCCATTTCCTCCTTCTGTTTGATTTCATCATTTTTCTTTTTATATTCTTCCCCCACGCCCCATGGCATCCAGTACTGGTTTCAGGCTATACCCCAATTCCGCAGCGTATATTCACCCCACGTCGGAACCTCTGCATATACTTTACGGGTCAGAAGACCGATTTCTTCCGTCTGCCTCAGTTTTTCTGTCAGAACTTTCTTTGTCACACGTCCGATTGAATTTTTCAATTCATCAAAGCTTTTTGTTCCCGGCATCGGTAAATACCCTTTCCGGCATATGACCGCCCAAAATCCAAGGGTTCGCTATATTTGTATCGATAATGGAGAAATTGTCTGTCCGAAGCAGATTGATTCGCAAAGCATTTGCATGAATAAAGATATTGGCTCTTTCCTCTCAGCCATAATCTGATAAAAGAATCTTCCCCTTATGCCGATGTCCGCAAGTACACATCGCCGCAAGGTTCATTACATGCATTATATCATAAAAATTTTATAATTGCACCTTGCAAATTGTGCTACAATAAAATTGTTCAACAATTTAAGAACAGGAGGAGATTTTACGATGGAAAATGAATTATTAAAAGAGGCTGCCGAGCGGCAGGAGCAGCTTGTTGAGTGGAGAAGATCGCTTCACCAGATTCCTGAGACGGGAACAACCCTTCCTCAGACGATCGCATTTATCAAGGCGAGATTAGATGAGATGGGAATTTCATACAAAGTATACGAGGATATTTCATGCATTGAAGCAACGATCGGTTCGGGGGAAAAGTGCTTCATGCTCCGCAGTGATGTAGACGCACTTCCTGTGACGGAGGAAGCTGATGTACCGTTTAAATCTACCAATGGCTGTATGCACGGATGTGGTCATGACATGCACGGAACTTTCCTGCTGGGTGCAGCAAAGCTCTTAAAAGCGCATGAAGGTGAATTAAAAGGAACAGTTAAATTGTTATTCCAGTCAGGAGAGGAAGTATTCCAGGGTGCTAAAAAAGCTGTAGCGGCAGGTGTGCTGGAGAATCCGCATGTGGATGCTGCATTTGCAATGCATGTAATCGCAATCATTCCGAAGGGCATTATCATGACCGGCAAAGAACCAATGTCTTCTGTAGACGGTTTTAAAATCACGCTGATCGGTCATGGCGGACACGGCTCTATGCCGGAAGCTTGTGTTGACCCGATCAACGCAGCCGTTCAGGTTTATCTTGCCCTTCAGTCACTGATCGCGCGTGAGATCGGCGGAACGGAAGAAGCTGTTCTTACAATCGGCCAGCTTGCTGCAGGCAATGTATCGAATGTAATTCCTGAACGTGCCGTTCTTCAGGGAACTCTTCGTACTTTTAAGAAAGAGGTTCGCGAAAGACTTGTTAAACGAATCGAAGAGGTTGCCAAAGGTGTTGCCATGACTTACCGCTGCCAGATGGAATACGAAACCTTAAGTTCCTGCCCAAGTGTAGTTACAGATGATTCCGTAACTGCTCTGGTAGAAGATACCGTTAAATCCATGCTGCCACAGATTCAGGTCATTCGTGGCGGTCACGGAATGGGCTCAGAAGATTTCGCAGAAATTACCGATAAAGTGCCTGGTTCTTACTACATGATCGGTGCCGGACCGGAAGATCCTGCCAAACGTGTTGGGCAGCACAATCCAAAGGTTTTATTTAACGAGGACATCTTATCTACAGGTGCGGCAATTTATGCACAGGTGGCAATGAACTGGCTGGACAAGAACGCATAAATCCTTTGGAATTTAGATAACAAAACCCAAAAAATTCCCTTACAGGCCATTTTGAATAATGCCTGCAAGGGAATTTTTATTTACCAATCTTCTCTCCCCTCATTTTTCCTTTCGTCATATCCTGCATGGTTTATAACTCAAATCCAAAATATTTTACTGCATTATTATAAGAAATTCCGCATACGATCTTTTCCAGCGCCTTGTAGTCTTCCGGATATTCTCCGTTTTCTACCCATCCGCCGATCAGTTCACACATAATTCTTCTAAAATACTCATGTCTTGTATAGGACAGGAAGCTTCTGGAGTCTGTCAGCATTCCCACAAAGTTTCCGAGCAACCCAAGATTTGCAAGGAATGTCATCTGCGCGATCATTCCCTGCTTGTGATCGTTGAACCACCATGCGCTTCCCTGCTGGATCTTGCCGGCTGCTTCTGTTCCCTGGAAGCATCCGAGGATCGTTCCGATCGCCTCATTATCGTTCGGATTCAGAGAATAGAGAATGGTTTTCGGAAGTTCGTTCGTCGCAATCAGTGAATTCAGGAAATCTGCGGTCTCGGAACTTGGTGCATAGTTATTAATACAGTCATATCCGGTGTCCGGTCCGAGCTGATCGTACATGAATTTATTGTTATCACGCTTGCATCCATAGTGGATCTGCATAACCCAGTTTTTCTCGTGATATGTCTTGCCTACAAACTGCATAAATGCGGTCTTGAACATCATTTCTTCTGCTCTGGTTATAGACTCTCCATTCAGTCTTTTCTTGAAGATCTCATCGACTCTCTCTTCAGAAGCCGGTGCATACATCACATACTCCAGCGCGTGGTCAGACACAGAGCATCCCATAGAAGCAAAGAAATCCATTCTTTTCAGAAGCGCTTCCTTAAGATCTGCTAAGCTCTTTATTTCGACGCCGCTGACTTCTGATAATTTCTGAATGTAATCCGCATATTCCGGTTTTTCCAGGTTCATCGCCTTGTCCGGTCTCCAGGCCGGAAGAACCTGAACTTCAAAAGTATCATCTTCCGCGATGGCTTTGTGTCATTTCAGATCATCCACCGGATCATCCGTTGTACAGATCAATTTTACATTCGATTTACGGATAATATTCCGGACCGTCATATCGTCCTGCTGAAGTTTTTCATTGCAGAGGTTCCATACTTCTTCTGCTGTTTCTCCGCAGAGATGACCGGTGTAT
>JAXFTO010000166.1:0-15000 GCA_034176745.1 Bariatricus sp.
GTTTATTTCTGGCCGTGCTGTTTTGTGTGGAAATGATCTGCCGCAGGATTCTGCAGCAGTATTTTCAGTTATTCAGTGCGCTCGATACGGCTGCGGGCAATAGGCTTGGGGATTATCGAAATGCCGTTGTGAAGGCGCTTGAACAGAATTGGGCCGGGATTCTTCTTATGCTGGTCGTTCCGGGAATGCTGTGTGCTGTACAGATTTTTCGAATTGATATATTCGAAAGGAAGGCAAAAACAGGTACAAAAAAACAGTGGCCTCTTAAGAAAAGACTGCTGCTTATGTACAGATCTACTGCCATTCCGATGATATTTTGCGCGCTTTTCTATTTGTTAGCGCTGGCTATGGTTTATATTTACCCATGGGAAGGAGATTTTACTCCGAAAAAGCTCTATGCTATGGATACGAATACGGATGATCAGGTAGAGCAGCTGGGACTTCTTACGATGCTTCGCATGGACTGTAAACATATGATTTTCGGAAGCAATACTAATATTGATATCAGTCTGGAACAGCTTGCCGAGGCGGAGAATGAGAAGGCGGCTGAGGATAAAGAAATAGAACAGGAGGAGGTGTCGGAACCGGAGATAGATACTTCTCCTAATGTGATGGAACTGGATCTGCAAAAATGGATCGATGAAGCCCCGAATGAGGATGTAAAATGGCTTTCGGAGTACATTCAGACAGTATCGCCGACGAGAAAAAATGAGTATACGGGAATGTTTGAAAACTATAATGTAATATTTATTACGGCTGAAGGGTTCAGCGGGTATATGATCGATGAGACACTGACTCCGACGCTGTACCGGCTGACGCATGAAGGATTTGTATTCAATCGGTTTTATTCGGCACTTCATTTTACAAGTACTTCCGGAGGTGAATTCCAGAATCTTACAGGATTGTATCCGAAAAATGGTTTTCCGGTCAGTATGAAGGAAACAGGTGAACAGAGAACAGGTTTGCCGTTTACGTTGGCAAATATACTGCAGCCTTTGGATTATACGTGTATTGGCTTTCATTTTAACGAAAATATGTATGGGAGGGCTTTGTCGCATCCAAATCTGGGATATGACTGGCGACAGTGTTCGGAGTGTCAGAATCTTCTGACGAAAGAAACGAATCAGGAGGGATATGCCTACTGGCCGCAGTCGGATGACTATATGGTGGAACAGACTCTGCAGGAATATTTGACTCAGGAGCCTTTTCATATTTATTATCTGACGCTAAGCGGACATTTGCCGTATGGTTTTGAAAGCAACCAGATGTCCAAAAGGAATCAGGAGGCTGTTGCGTCTCTTCCGTACTCGGAGAAGACAAAGTCCTATATTGCCGCGAATCTGGAGCTGGAAAAGGGATTGACTCGTCTGGTAAATGCGCTTGAGGAAGCAGGAATTGCAGACCATACGCTGATCGTTATGGCTCCGGATCACATTCCGTATTCCGATATTGATGTTATTGAAGAACTGGCGGGGCGTTCCTTCGGAACGGATTCACTTGAATCACTGAATGAGAAGTCTGTGGATTTTGATGTGTATAAGAATTCACTTATTATGTGGACCGCAGGGTTAGAAGAGAGTGTGACGGTTGACAAACCCTGCAGTCAGGTGGACATTCTGCCGACTATTTTGAATTTACTGGGGGTCGATTATGATTCCAGGCTTCTGGCAGGAAGGGATATCCTTTCGGATTCTGAGCCTTTGGTCGTGTTTTTTTCCAGTTCATGGCTGACGGACAAGGGCATTTACAATCGCTTTACCGGAAGTTTTATGCCCGCCTCCGGTGTCACCATGACAGATGAAGAAATGAAAGCTTATACGGAGCGTATCAAAGCCATAGCTGCCTGCCGGCTTCAGATGACATCAATCATCATTGAAAATGATTATTACCGACTGATTCTGGGTTTGTGAAAATAATATCTTTTATTTATATTTTCTAAATCTATTGATTTATTGGGCGTAATACGCTATAGTAATATTAGCTGAAATTCGGCACATTATTATGTGGATATAAGTGCAGAATGCATAAATAAGGAGGATGATTATCATGGGAAGATTACAGGACAAAGTTGCAATTGTTACAGGTTCCACCAGCGGAATCGGAATCGGAATTGCCAGATTATTTGCAGCTGAAGGCGCTAAAGTAGTGATTTGCGGACGTAGAGCAGAAAAAGGTCAGGCTGTTGTAGACAGCATCGTGGCAGCAGGGGGAGAGGCTTTTTATCACTTTATGGATATTACGGATCTGGAAAGTATCGAAAAGTTATTTGCTGACACAGCAGAAAAGTATGGAAAGATTGATGTTTTGGTAAATAACGCTGCTAACGTAGCTCTGAAGGACGGACGTGTTGATGAGCTTACAGTTGAGATGTGGGATGCTATTTTCCAGAGTGATATGCGTGGTACATTCTACTCTACAAAATGTGTACTTCCATATTTAGAGAAGAATGAGAATGGTGGTTCTATTATCAATATCGGTTCTATGGCTTCCTGCGGAGGTGACCTTGGATCAACAGCTTACGCTTGTGCAAAAGCAGGTGTTGATATGCTGACCAAGTCTACAGCACTTCAGTATGGCAAAAAGAACATCCGCTGCAACTGTGTTCGTCCGGGACTTATTGTTACACCACAGAACGAGGCGAATGTACCACAGGCTCTGAAAGACATTTTCCTGAGCAACATCATGGTTAACCGTTATGGATGTCCGGAAGATATCGGAAATATGTGTCTGTACCTTGCTTCTGATGAAAGCAGCTACTTCACAGGACAAGTTGTTACTGTTGATGGTGGTCTGAATGCACATGTTTCTACTGTTGCACAGTTCAGACAGCTCAGTTCACGTACATGGTAAAAGATAAGTTTTAAAAAGAGTTCCTTTTGTGGAACTCTTTTCTGTTGCCATGCATATGAGAAAAATAATCGTTGTATTCAGAATGGAGAAAATTCTTGACAGCGGAGTGAGAATTTGTTAGGTTTAAAGAAAAAGAAATGGATGAGGTCAGCTTAAGACACCGTTTGAAATGGGGCCGAAGCAGCAAAGATTACAGCCAGATGCATCCAATGTAATCGGGAAACTAGCAGGCAAAAGGAAGGCCGACTGACAATTCTTTGGAGAGAATACGGACGCAGGATTCCTGGAATTCTGGACGGGTATCACCTACGAGGATATAACCAACTGGTAAAAGGACAGAGAAGATAAAGATGCACGATTGAAGTGTGTCTTATCTTCTTTTTTTGCCGGATAGAAAAAAGAATTATGAGATAACTATCCGGAATATGGATGCTGGTCAGGAGGTAAAGTCATGAGAATGATGCTTGTTGGAAGCGGAGCAGTGGGTGAGTGTATTGTGAAGATGCTCAGAGAACGCGATGAGGCGGGGGAATGGTTTGAATTCTGCCTGCTCTGTGACATCAGTACGGAAAGAGCGGAGGAAGTGAAAAGAAATCTGAATGATGCAAGATTTTATGCAGAATACTTGGATGCGACTAAAAAAGAAGAAATAAAAAAGTTGATAAAAGAATATAATGTTGATTTTGTGATGGACGCATCCAGCCCGTTCTGCGCAAATTATATTTTTAATGCAGCTTTTGAGTCAGGTGTAGACTATGCCAACATGGGAACCTGGTCCGTTCCTAAAGAGAATCCTGCCTACGGACTCGGGATCGAGAACAGTTATGATGAAGTGATGACAGCCTATAATTTTGACCGTGATGATGCTTGGCGGAATCAGGGAAATACGGCACTGATCTGTCTGGGGATCGATCCGGGTGTGGTAAATGTGTTTGCAAAATATCTCTGCAAATACGAATTTGATGAAGTGGAGGAGCTTCACGTGCGGGACGGCGGCAATCTGGAAGTGGCTGGTGAAGAGGACGATATTGTATTTGGATTTAATGTCTGGACGGTACTGGATGAGGTGATGAATCCGAATGTTGAATACGATAAGGACCGTGGAGGATTTCTGGTGGAGAAGCCGTTTGCCGGGCAGGAAGTATTCTGCATGCCGGAGGTTGGAGATAATACTTTCGTCAAGGTAGAGCATGAAGAGACGGTAACTATGCCAAGATATCTCTCTGAATATGGACTGAAGCGCTGTACGTTTAAGATTTCTCTTGATGAGAAACTGATTCAGGCGCTGAAAGTGCTGGATCATCTGCATTTGAATACGACGAAAAAGGTGAAGGTTGGTGACGTTGAGGTGGTACCGCGAGATGTGATTGCGGCATGCGCTCCGGCGCCGAAAAATATTAAAGATGAAATGTCCGGCATGATGGTAGTCGGTGTGCTTGCCGTCGGAAAGAAGGATGGCAAGGTAAGAAAATTGATGATGTATCAGTCCTATTCGAACAACGAAGCGATGGAAAGATTTTCTATGCAGGCTGTTGTGGCACAGACCGGATTTGGCGCTGCACTTGCAATTGAGCTTTACGCGAAAGGAATTTATCGAAAACCGGGAGTCTTTTCGCTGGAAGCATTTGAACCGGAACCGTATCTGGAGTTAATGAAAGAGACCGGATTTGCATATGCTTTTAAAGAGTATTAGAAATAAAAAAGTTATTATTAATATAAAAATATAAACATGGAGTGAAAATGGTGTATGATGACAGAACTGGAGAAATACTATAACAAGTTTAATGAGGAAAAGCGGCTGAACAGCCGCCACGGGCAGGTAGAGTTCCTTACGTCCATGAAGTATATTCACGAATATCTTCCGGAAGATAAGAGTGCGAAAATCCTCGATGTAGGTGCCGGAACCGGGCGGTATTCGGTTGCTCTTGCTGAGGAAGGGTATGATGTTACCGCGGTTGAACTGGTGAAGTATAATCTTGGGATTTTGAAGAAGAAGAGCAGTTCTGTCAAAGCATATCAGGGAAATGCGATGAAGCTTTCAAGATTTCCTGATAATGAATTTGACATGGTGCTTGTGTTCGGGCCTATGTATCATCTCTATACCATGGAAGACAAGGTGAAAGCGCTTAAAGAAGCCAGACGAGTTGTGAAGGATGACGGCGTGATTCTGGTGGCATACATTATGAATGAATACAGTGTCCTAACCTATGGATTCAAAGAAAATCATATTCTGGAATCGCTGGAGAAAGGAAAGCTTCGAGAAGATTTCAGAGTGATTGCAGAGCCGGAGGACTTATACGATTATGTACGGATTGAAGATATTAATGCGTATAAGGACGCGGCGGGGGTTGAGCGGATTAAGCTGATTTCTGCAGACGGTCCGGCTGACTATATGCGACCAATATTAAATGCAATGGATGAAAAGACATTTAAATGTTTTATTGAATATCATTTAGCGACATGTGAACGGCCTGAACTAATAGGAGCGGCGGCTCATACAGTGGATATACTTAAAAAGAAAAAGCCGGAGTAGTGATATTTGAAAAATCATACAAAAAAACAGAGCGCAATCTATTTTAATTTTGTGCAGTATGCTTCTTGAATTGAGAGCCTTAAAGTGGTAGAACATTATAGTAAAACAATAAGGAAAGAGAGAAGAGGCATAATTTTATGAACGGTATTTTAATGATGGTGATCGCCATTGTGGTATTGAGTGCAGGATACCTTTTCTATGGACGATACCTGGAGAAAAAATGGGGAATTGACCCAAATGCTAAGACACCGGCCTATGAGATGGAAGACGGTGTCGACTATGTGCCGGCTGATACCAATATCGTATTTGGGCATCAGTTCGCATCCATTGCCGGAGCAGGACCGATCAACGGACCGATTCAGGCTGCCATTTTTGGATGGCTTCCGGCATTTTTATGGATTCTGCTTGGCGGTGTATTTGTCGGTGCTGTACAGGACTTTGCTTCTATGTATGCATCTGTAAAAAACAAAGGCCGTACAATCGGATACATTATTGAAGAATATATTGGAAAGTTAGGAAAAAAATTATTTTCCATCTTCTGCTGGTTGTTCTGTATTCTGGTCATTGCAGCATTTGCCGATGTTGTAGCCGGAACATTCAACGGATTTTCAGCAGATGCTTCCGGAGCTGTAACGAAAGTGGCAGCAAACGGATCTGTTGCTACGACTTCTGTACTTTTTATTTTTGAGGCTGTTGCACTTGGAATGATTTTAAAATATGCGAAGCTTAACAAATGGGTAAATACAGCAATCGCGATTGCTATGCTGGTAGCAGCTGTTGCAATCGGACTTGCATGCCCGATATATGTGAGCCTTGGCATTTGGCATATCATTATCTTTATCTACATTATGATTGCCTGTGTAACTCCGGTGTGGGCCCTCCTTCAGCCACGTGATTATTTGAACAGTTATCTGCTCATCTTCATGATCGTAGCTGCGGTACTCGGTGTATTTGTCGCAAATCCTTCTTGCAATCTTCAGGCTTTTACAAGCTTTAATGTGGACGGAAAGAATATGTTCCCGATTCTGTTTGTAACGATTGCCTGTGGTGCGGTTTCCGGTTTCCATTCACTGGTTTCATCAGGAACAGCATCAAAGCAGATTAAAAACGAGAAGAATATGCTTCCGGTTTCTTATGGAGCTATGCTTCTGGAAAGTATGCTTGCTGTACTGGCTTTGATCGCGGTTGCTTCTTTTGCAGAAGGTGAAGCTGCAAGCCAGGGACTTTTAACACAGCCGCAGATTTTTGCCGGAGCGATTGCAAATTTCCTTTCTGTGATTGGTCTTCCGCATGAGTTGATCTTTACACTGATCAATCTTTCAGTATCTGCGTTTGCACTTACATCATTGGATTCTGTTGCACGTGTGGCACGTATTTCCTTCCAGGAATTCTTCCTTGAAGAAGGAGATGATCCGGAGACAATGCCGGCATGGAAGAAGGTACTGACAAATAATTATGTATCTACAATTGTTACTTTGATTCTGGCATATTTACTTGCTAAAGTAGGATATGCTGAAATCTGGCCGCTTTTCGGTTCAGGAAACCAGCTTCTTGCAGTGCTTGCACTTCTTGCCTGTGCAGCATTCCTTAAGAAGACCCACCGTCAGGGTGTGATGCTTTGGATCCCGATGGTATTTATGATGGCCGTAACATTTACTGCACTTGGAATGACAATCGTGAACCTGTTTACACAGTTTACGACAACAGGGCTTAGTCTTGGAAATACACTGCAGATGATCTTTGCTGTATTGCTACTGATACTTGGTGTTATCGTAGCAATTCAGGGGATTAAGAAACTGACAGAAAAAGAAGAGACAGTGCCGTCTAAAGCAAAATAGGTTGGCTCTGAACAGTTACAATAGGATAAAGAATATAAAAGGAGCGCTGCGCCATAGATGAGTGATTAACTATGGCGCAGCGCTTCTTTTCGTAAGGTAAAGGGTATATGAAACTATTCCAGTACAGCTCCTTCAGGAATCGTAACTGTACTTGTACGGGCAAAACGTTTTTTGAAAATGATGGAGCCAATCAGTCCTGCGGTGATTCCTCCAAGGATTGCAAGACCCATAGCAGCAAGCACTTTAAGCGGCGGGTTAAATGCAAATGGAGCGAGTAGTCCCGGGATTGGAGATGCAGTTCCGGGTGCGTTATTTACAATTCCGAATAAAGCAGCGGAAAGTCCGGCTAAAGCACCGCCAAAGAAGTTGGAACAGTAAATCGGTATCGGGTTCTGGGTAATAATATCAGCCTGAGTCAGTGGCTCCAGCATTACGGCGATGATGTTGCTTCTGTCGCCCAATTTTAAACGATGGAAAATCAATCCGTTGGTAAAAGAACCACCTACGCATGCAACAGCTGCGATTCCCATAGCGAGTCCATCAAGACCAAGCATGGCGGTAAGTGCCATCGAACTAAGCGGTGAGGTGCAGATCATTTTCATGATGCCGCCGAGAAGAAGTCCCATTACAATCGGAGACTGGTCTGCAGCTGCTGAAATTGTCTGTCCGATTTTAAGTAAGGTTGAATTTACAACCGGATCTACAAGGAATGCGATTGCTCTTGCAGCAGGGGCAATGACCAGAGCACCTGCAATAATATTCAGTCCTTCAGGAAGTTTCTTTTCAATGATCGGAGAAATCAGTCCGATGATATAGCCTGCGATGAATCCCGGAAGAATTCCGTATCCTCCAACAGCCACACCTGCAACAACCGCGAAAACCGGATTAGCCCCCATACTGATCGGAACGGTAATTGCTGCAGCTACTCCGCCGAGACTTCCGCTTGTAGCGCCAAGTTCCTGAAAGAAAGCGAGGCTGAGAAGATCTCCCGTGATATATCGATGAACAGCTTCGATCAAAAAAGTTGCGATTGCAGCATTTGCCATGCCGGACATGGCATTCTGTCCTTTAGGCATTTTCAAACTGAATAATGAGAATCCTGTAAGGGTAAGCAATAATAAACCAATTCCAGAAATAATTGTAACCATAGTAACCTCCTAAAATGAATTATTTGTTTTCATGATAACATTTAATATGTGCATATTATAGGAAATTGGTTTCAAAAAGATTCAAACGGTATCAAAAAAGAAAGAAAGTTCTAAGAATGTCACAAAAAAAGAGCCGGAGTATTGTGGAATTTGTCAATAAACGGCTCTTAATATAGATATATTAAATAACTGGATCAATTTTCTTCACAGGCTAGAACCAGTGAATTCAGAAAGTTTTTTATCTTTACGTTGCCATGCCGGTTACTTTTTCCACGGATGAAATCCATCTCCCGGCGTATCTGCTCGAAATTGTAAAGTGTGTTGGCGTAGGTGGTGAAAATATCGTTCGAGTAGTCTTCCAGACCGAGATTGGCAAGATTCACCATTCCGGTAAAAGCAGTACGGCGAATGCGCTGTTCCATGGATTTTGGTGAATCCGTGAAGTTGCTGCAGAGGTCGCTTAAGGTGGTTTCATCCATGTTTGACTCATTTTCAATCAGATAATCGACCAGTGTGATGATATCACGGCTGCCCTTTTCACCGATGATCCCAAGCTGCCGGAGAATTCCTTTCAGTTGAACAATATGTTGTTTTTCGACAGACTCTTCCACAAGAACAGCAGGTGTGTGAAGCTGCTGGTCAAGGAATATGTTCTGCACCTGTGTCAGAGTCCGTTTGGCACCTAACGATCCGATCACCTTACGGATTACGGATTCCACCTCGATACTGTTAACCGGCTTCTGAATGTAGAATTCGATTCCGCTCTCGTAAGCACTGGCGATCATGTCCTTAGAAGTGACCTGGGAAAGCATGATATAGGCACTGTCAGGAAGAATATTGCGGGCTTTCTTTACGAAAGAAATACCATCCATTTCCGGCATCAGAAGGTCGACTATGATAATGTCTGGCTGAACGGTCAGTAGATCGTCCAGTCCGTCGGTCCCGCTCTGGGCGGTTCCGCATACTTCGCCGAGCTGCCTGCTTTTGATGATCAGTTTCAGGATATTCAGGACATTGCTGTCATCGTCTATTAAATAGAATTTCATGTTTTTTACCTCCATCCCTTCTTGGGTATGCGGATGCGAAATGTTGTGCAGCCCGGATGCGACGAAACGTCAATTTCCCCATTCCATTGGTTTATAACCAGATCCTGCACCAGGTTCAGACCAAGTCCCCGGCTGATTTCCCCGGTTGTATAATTGATCTTGGTTGAAAAACCGGGAGAAAAGATATGGTCCAGATCCTCAGGCAGAATGCCCGGACCGTCATCGTTAACTTCAAAAAAGTAAGCTTCATCATCACCTGACTGGATCACTCGAATCCGAGGATTTCTTTTTTCAGCAGCTTCGATCGCATTTGTGAGAAGATTGCGGAATACACTCATCAGGAAATAATGCTTTTCCGTGTAGAGGTTTTCCTGAATCTGGAATGTGATTTCTGCTTTTTGCCCTGAAGACTCTGCGGTAAGGCTTTGCTTCAGGACGGTGAAAATATCAATAAGATACATCCCTTCATCTTTTAGATTCAGGTCGAGAGCCTCGGACAGGCCCCGGAGAATCAGCAGATACTCTTTTTTGATCTCATGGATATCCTTAGCAACACCCAGTGCCTTACGGGAAAGTGCCTCGTCGGTACCTGCTGTTTCGAGCTCGCGGTATAACTGATAGGATGTATTCATGGTCTCTTCAATCAGTCCGGTGTTCTTCTTCATCCACACAACTTCACCATTTAATTTCGAAATAAGCAGAAGGAGACGCTGATAGCGCATCGCATGTTCCCTGCGCAGAAGACTGAATTTATAATGATGCAGGCAGAACAGGATCCCGTAAATAATGAGGGAGCGCGAAAAAGCTACCAGTAGGATTCCGAACTGTGATTTGATATTAAGTGCACCTGTCCCTAATCTTACCAGCAGTTCTGTCAGATTGGAAATATAGTCAAAGACAAAGAGTACTGCGGCACAGTCCGGAGAAAGAGTTTCTTTCTTACGGCTGTAGATGTAGAACAGAGTTCCGTATACCAGATAAAAGATCATTTCCGGGAAAAAGATGTAGAATTGAATCTGGTCATACCTCAGCCATTCTGAGAGAACGCGCGAAGTCAGAACACCGACAGCAGATATAAATGTCACCGGAAGCACAGGGTATTTCCCAAACATAGCAAAGGTAATAGGAAAGATCAGAGTGCCGATCGAAATTCTGAAGTTGTCTATAAAAAGATTCATGTTGATCTGGGCACCGATGATAACGAAGATGCCGATCAACAGAATCTGTTGAAACCGTTTGGTATATTTTGCTGTCATAGTGGCCTCCTTTTGAACGAGAATGTCTTAGATCCCCGTTATCAGCTCGACCAGAAATACACTAATGCAGGAGAGCAAAGATACACTGATCAGACTTCGATTTCGCCATGCGAGGATGAGCGCGACTGCAAATCCTGCTGTAGCCGACCAGACATTTGCCGTTGCACTCAGGATGGCGGGGAAGGTCATAACAGCCAGTGTAACGTAGGGCACATAATACAGGAACGAGCGGATGAATGGATTCTTGATCTCTTTGCGGATCAAGGTCAGTGGAACCAGCCGGATCAGATAGGTGACTACTGCCATGACAAGTATGTAAATATAAATATTATGCTTCATTGTCGGTATCCTCCTTTGTGGATGCAGGACTGTTTTCTTCGGTGTCGGGATTTTCTTCCTTTACAGGGAAGAAAAATGCAGCGGCACCTGCGATTATCAAAGTCAATATAATGATCCGGAAGCCGGATGAAATCCGGTTCAGGTAAGGCGCTTTTGTAAATACAAGGCTCAGGAGCATGGAAATCAGAACCAGAGCGCGGATCACCCGGTTCTCCTTGGCAGGAGGAATGATGACTGCGATGAACATCCCGTAAAGCGCAACACTGAGTGCACTGACGACTCTTGTCGGGAGAACATTCCCCATAACAATCCCAAGAAAAGTACCCAGAACCCATCCCGGAGCAGCAACGCTGATCACACCGTAGGAATAATAGGGACTTAATTTGCCTTTGCAGCCTATGGATACACCGAAAATCTCATCTGTAACACCGTATGCAATGAAGAAACGGTGGAAGAACGGCAGATGATTATCAAGCTTTTGGGACAGTGCGCAGGACATCAGACAGTATCTCAGGTTGATGATGAACTGGGTGACTGCCATTTCCATATAGGATGCGGATGCACTGATCAGGGACAACCCTGCAAATTGTCCGGCGCTGGTCAGATTGGTCGCAGAAATGAGCACGGCTTCCCAGACTGAGATTCCGGCATTTCTCCCCATAATGCCGAACGTAAAAGAGACTGCCATGTATCCGAGAAAGATTGGAATACCGTCCCGGACTCCGGCAGCAAAATTTGTTTTTTTATTCACTTGTAAAACCTCTCTTCAGTTAGAATTGACATATATTGAAGCTTTGTATACCTTATTATTCTAACACTTGAGCGGTGATTTGTAAATTCGAGATTATAGCTTCTTAAGCACAGTTTGGCGCATAGTCAGATAGCAGGCAAGTCCGCCGATGACATTTGAGATCGGTTCTGCGAGAAAAACGCCGTTCACTCCCAGTCCTCCAATATGAGGCAGGATCAGGGTAAGGGGAGTTACGATGATCGCCTTCCTGAGAATCGAGAAAAATACGGCATGTTTTGCTCTGCCCAGCGCTTTGAACACGCTCTGTCCGGTAAACTGAAAGGCCATCATACAAAATCCAAAGAAATAGATATGCATGGCGGGGACCGCTTTTAGCATCAGCGAAGGATCCCGGTTAAAAATGCCGATAAAGAATTCCGGAAACAGGGAAATGAGTCCCCAGATGCAGACGGTGTAGCCTATTCCGAGCTGACTCATGAAGCGGATCGCTTTTTTCATCAGCGTGATCTGATCGGCCCCGTAATTGTAGCTGATGATCGGGGATGCTCCGTCGGCAATGGACAGAACCGGAGCAGAGGCGATCTCGCGGACGGAATTGAGTACAGTCATGACTGTGATGTAGAGGTCGCCCCCGTAGATCTGCAGCATGGAATTGCAGGCAATCTGCACAAGGCCGTTAGTGAAAGACATAACAAAAGAAGAAATTCCAAGCTTTATGATTTCGGTGATACATGCGAAATCAGGACGGAACCCTTTGAAATCCAAGGTCAGTTCAGCATGTTTTCCGGTGAGAAAGAAAAGAACCCACAAGGCAGAAAAAAATTGGGAAAGGATGGTGGCGATCGCAGCGCCCTTTACACCCATATGGAAACCAAAAATAAACACAGGATCCAGAATCAGATTACATACAGCACCAAGCAGGACAGTCTTCATCCCTGTCCGTGCAAAGCCCTGGCAGTTGATATATGGGTTAAGCCCGAGGGAAATCATGACAAAGACCGTCCCCAGAAGATAGATGAGCATATAGCCGGAGGCATAAGGATAAAGCCGGTCACTTGCACCGAAGAGGTAGAGCAGCGGCTTGTGAAAGAGTATGCCCAAAAGTGTGATCAGGATTCCGGTGAGCACAAGGCTGAAACAGGCATTATTCATGATGCTCCGGGCTGTTTTCATGTCTCCTTTGCCCCGGGCAATGGAACAGAGCGGGGAGCCGCCGGTGCCGAACAGGTTCGCAAATGCAGTCACCATTGTAATGACAGGGAAACACAGTCCTAATCCGGCGAGTGCAGTACTCCCTTCACCCGGAATCCTTCCTATATAGATGCGGTCTATGATATTGTAGAGTAAATTGATGAGCTGGGCGACAAGCATCGGAGCTGCGACAGAGAGGACACTGCGGCGGACATGATTGCTGCCGAAATCGATTTGTTCAGATGACATGTGTTTTTCCTTTCTATATTTAATCATAGTACGATTATGAATGTAAACTTTACGCATGTATTGTAACGCCTTGAATGATGCGTTTCAAGTAAAAAATGCGGTTATAGTTGTGAAGATAAAAAATATTACGGAATCCAGTGGATAAACTAAGCGGACATCAATACTTTTTTGGAACTTGAAAATAGTGCGAAATAATTATGGAATGCAAAACGTTTGCGTGTTAAAATATTGTAAAAATGTCATTTTGAATAGAAAAGAATGCGAATACATTCTTGAACGGGAGAAATATGGAACAGGGAAATGAAAAACATTCAGATGTGCATTTGACCAAAGAGACTGCGGGAAAAATTCTGCATATATTTCTGAATATGGGAGAAAAACTCATGGGATGCGGCGCAGAAGTAAAGCGTGTAGAGGATACACTGATCCGCCTGGGAAATGCGTATGGCGCTGTGAAAATGAATGTATTTGTAATTACATCCAGTATTGTGGTTACGATGGAACTGCCCGGAGGAGAGAGAATAACACAGACAAGAAGAATCCTGGGTGTGGGAGGAACGGATTTTACAAGGATGGAGAGCCTGAATCAGCTGAGCAGACGGTGCTGCGAACACCCTATGGATCCGGAAACGTTTCAATATGAGATGGAACATTTGAAAAAAGCACCAGGCGGTCTTTGGATGTATGCAGGAAGTGCATTGGCTGCGGGGAGCCATGCGGTTTTTTTTGGCGGAACACTGATCGATGCTGTGTTTGCCGCAATGTTCGGAATCCTGATATGTTATCTGCAGAAGGTACTTCCGAAAATATGTCCGAACAATATGATTTTTAATCTGACGGCGGCCTTTCTTGCCGGATCGGGAATCTGTGCAGTGGGAAGAATGCTTCCCTTCCTGCATACCGACAAGATCATGATCGGTGATATTATGCTCCTTATTCCCGGAATAGCGATGACGAACTCGATTCGAGATATTCTGGTGGGAGATACGATATCGGGTCTTATGAGACTGATAGAGAGTATTCTGTGGGCCGGAAGTCTGGCCTGCGGATTCATGGGGGCGATTTTGCTAATTGGGGGTTAGAAAATGAAAGAAATCATAGTACAGCTTTTTATGGCTTTTTCTTGCTCGTTAGGGTTTGCTATTGTGTTTGGAGTGAGGATTGGACTTATGATACCGGCATCCCTTGGTGCGACGCTGAGCTGGGCGGTATATCTGCTCGGTATTCACTGTGAGAAAGGAATATTTATTTCCTGTCTGGCAGGGGCAGCAATGGCAGCACTCTATGCCGAGATTCAGGCACGTATCTGGAAGGCTCCCGCGACATTATTTCTGGTGCCGGCGCTGATACCTCTGATACCGGGAAGCACACTATATTATACGATGAGCGGCGTGGTAGGAAGAAACTGGGAAATGGCAAGCGATTACGGAAGCAGGACATTGCAGTATGCGCTGGCAATTGCGGCGGGGATCAGTCTTGTATGGGCGGTAACCTCTATGATTTTTCATATAGTAAAAAAAGGAAATGAATAAAGATAAAAAAGGCCTACCGGGCCTTTTTTATTTGACATGCATAAGTGCCAGGTATTATAATATACTTAGCAATACAAAGTATATGAGGTGATGATTCTGAACGATAAATATGAGACGCAGATGAAAAAGGGAGTTCTTGATATGCTGGTGCTCAGACTGCTCAAAGAGGAGGAAAAGTATGGATATCAGATTATCAGTGAGCTGAAGGAAAAAAGCAATGGAAGATTCGCACTGAAAGAAGGGACTTTGTATCCGGTGCTTTATCGC